>CACXRO010000021.1 GCA_902770045.1 uncultured bacterium | reverse complement strand
GTATGGGGGGCAACCCATATGTTCAGCCGATGAAGGCCAGGATCCTCCCTTTGAAAAGGTAAACGCTTCCAGAACTTGCGTTTACTCTTGCAATCGACAGTCGCCGCCATCGGCTGACCGAGAGCCGCGAATTATGGTATAATACGCCTCATTATGGCAGAAGAAAGCAAATCCAGTCTCGACGCGCTGTCGGCGCTGTGCAAGCGCCGCGGCTTCATCTACCACTCCTCCGAGATCTACGGCGGCATGCCCGGGTTCTGGGACTACGGTCCGCTCGGCTGCGAGCTCAAGGCCAACGTCAAGCAGGCGTGGTGGCAGTTCACCGTCCGCGGCCGCGAGGACGTCGCCGGCCTTGACGCCACCATCATCATGCACCCGAAGATCTGGAAGGCGTCCGGCCATCTCGACACCTTCGCCGACCCGATGACGATGTGCAAGGACTGCAAGAAGCTGATGCGCGCCGACCAGGTGAAGGACATCTACGCCGACCAGAAGAAGAAGCCCCAGCCCAAGGTCGCGGGGTCCGACTTCTTCTGCCCCTACTGCGGCGGTGAGCTCACCGAGCCGAAGCCGTTCAACCTCATGTTCAAGACGGTCGTCGGCCCGATCGACGACCCGTCGAACGTCGCCTACCTCCGTCCCGAGACGGCGCAGGCGATCTTCGCGCAGTTCCTGAACGTCACCGCCACCTCGCGCATGGCCGTCCCCTACGGCATCGCCCAGATGGGCAAGAGCTTCCGCAACGAGGTGACGCCGCGCAACTACACCTTCCGCTCGCGCGAGTTCGAGCAGATGGAGCTCGAGTTCTTCATCCGGCCCGACGAGGCGGTGGAGCTCCAGTACGGCCACGTGGTGACGCTCGCCGACAACCCCGACCTGAACGGCCCGGTCCAGGACGACTGGGGCTGGGAGGTCTGGCACAAGTACTGGGTCGAGCAGCGCAAGAAGTTCCTCAACGCCGTCGGGCTGCCGACCGAGAAGTTCGTCGAGTACTGGCAGAAGCCGGACGAGCTTGCGCACTACGCTCGCGCCTGCGTGGACATCGAGTACGACTTCCCGTTCGGCCGCCAGGAGCTCGAGGGCATCGCGGCGAGAAGCGACTTCGACCTCTCCCAGCACCAGCTCCACTCCAAGGTGCCGCAGACCGTCTTCGACGATCCGCTCAAGCAGGCGTGCAAGAAGCTCACGGACGACGACAAGGCCGCGTTCATCGCCAAGACCCAGGCCGAGTGGCTCGACTGGAAGCAGAAGGCCGCGTCCGCCAAGGCCGGCAAGGAGGTCGTCTTCTCCGACGAGGAGAAGGCGGACATCGCCGCGAAGGCGAAGGTCTTCTGCGAAAACCTCTTCGACGGCAAGTACGTCCCCCACGTGATCGAGCCGTCGGCCGGCGTCGACCGCCTGATGCTCGCCCTGCTCTGCGAGGCGTACGAGGAGCAGAAGCTCACTGACGAGAAGGGCAAGGAGGACATCCGCACGGTGCTCCACTTCAACCCGAAGGTCGCCCCGGTCAAGGTCGCCATCTTCCCGCTCATCAAGAAGGACGAGGCGCAGTACAAGCTCGCGCGCGACATCTTCACGAAGCTCCAGAAGAAGGTCAACTGCCAGTGGGACGTCTCCGGCGCCATCGGCCGCCGCTACCGCCGGCAGGACGAGGCGGGCACTCCATGGTGCATCACCGTCGACGAGCAGTCGACGAAGGACGGCACCTTCACCGTGCGCGAGCGCGACTCGATGGAGCAGCGTCGCATGTCCTACGGCGAGTTCCTCGCCATGATGTACGAGGCGCTCGAGTTCTGAGGATGCCCGCGCGCCGCAGAGTCGCGCTGGCCGCTGCGGCCGCGGTCCTCGTCGCCGCCGCGTCAGCGGCGCCGTCCGCGGCGCACTGCCTGCGCTACAACCGTCCGGCCGAGGATTCCATCCGCGGCTGGGAGCGCGAGTCGCTGCCGGTCGGCTGCGGGCACTTCGGCGCGTCCATATTCGGCGGCGTCGGGCGCGAGCGCGTCCAGATCACCCACAACGCCGTCCTGACCGGCCGCGACCCCGGGCGCGAATGCGGCAACCTGACCGACGCGCTCGAGCTCGTTTTCGAGTTCGGCCGTCCCCTGTCCGGCGCCTACCAGCGCGGACTCGACCTCGAGCGCGGCCTTGCGTGGGTGGAGTACGACGCGGGCTGGACGCATTTCCGCCGCGAGTACTTCGCCTCGTATCCGGCGCGGACGCTCGCGATGCGCTTCGTCTCCGCCGCGAAGGGCGCGCTATCGTTCACCCTGCGGCCGGAGATCCCGTTCCCGGGACCGTCCGCCGCGGAAGGCGGCGACGACCTCTTCGCCCGCCGCGGAACGATTCGCGCCACGGCCGACGGACGCATCGCGGTCGACCAGTCCCTCGCGTTCTTCGGCGTGCGCTTCGCCTGCAGGCTCGCGGTAGTGCCCGAGGGCGGCGAGATGTCCTCCGACGGCGCCTCGGTGAGCGTGAAGGGCGCCGACGCGGCCACGGTCTACTTCACCTGCGACACCAACTACCGCCTTCGGCCCGAGACCTTCACCGCGCCTCGCGGCGAGAAGCTCGACGCTGGCGACGATCCCGGCCCGCGCGCGGACGCGCTGCTCGCGGCGGCGGCGGCGCAGGGGTGGGACGCCCTCAAGGCCGCGCACGAGGCGGACCTCGCCGCGCTCCTCGGCCGCGCCGCGGTCGACCTCGACGCCGACCCGGCTGACGCGCTACTGACCACGGACGCGCTGCTCACCGGCTGCCGCAACGGGCGCCGCAGCCGCTATCTCGAGGAGACGTACTGGCAGTACGGCCGCTACCTGCTCGTGGCGTCGTCGCGCCCCGGGTCGCTGCCGGCGAACCTGCAGGGCGTGTGGACGGCGCACCGCAAGTCGCCGTGGGGCTCCGGATACTGGCACAACATCAACGTGCAGATGAACTACTGGCCGGCGTTCAGCGCCAACCTCGCCGAGTGCTTCCGGCCCTACGCCGAGTTCAACGCGGCGTTCCGCCCCGGCACGCGTGCGTATGCGATCGAGTACCTGCGCCGCCACGGTCTCCCCGACCTGCCGAAGGACGACGAGGCGCAGGACATGTGGTGCGTCGGCACCGCGGTGTGGCCGTATGTCGTCGAGGGCGGTCCCGGCGGGCACTCCGGCCCCGGCACCGGCGGGCTCACCACCAAGCTCTTCGTCGACTGGTACGACTACACGCTCGACCGCGCGGCGCTCGAGAGGTACGTGTGGCCGGTCGTGCACGGCATGGCGGACTTCCTCTCGCGCTGCGTGGTCGAGACCAACGGGCTCTTCCTCTCCAAGTTCTCCGCCTCGCCGGAGCAGATGGTCGGCCATCTCGAGGACCACTTCCGCTGGGGCGTCGACAAGGCGCAGTACTACACCACCGTCGGCTGCGCGTTCGACCAGCAGATGATCGCCGAGAACAACGCCGACTGCCTGCGGCTGGCGAAGGAGCTGGGGATTGATGACGGCGTCACCGCGAAGATCCGCGCCCAGGTCGCGAAGTACGACCCGGTGCAGGTCGGCGCTGACGGCCAGATCAAGGAATTTCGCGAGGAGACCCACTACTCCGACATCGGCCAGCGCCACCACCGCCACATCTCGCAGCTCGTCTGCCTGATGCCCGGCACGCTCGTCAACGCCACGACGCCAGAGTGGCTCGCGGCCGCGCGCCGCACGCTCGACCTGCGGGGCGACGAGTCGACCGGCTGGGCGCTTGCGCATCGGCTCTGCGCCCGCGCCCGCGCCGGCCAGGGCGACCGCGCCTACCGGCTCCTCGGCAACCTCCTCTCGCAGCGCACCTTCGACAATCTCTGGGACGCGCACCCGCCGTTCCAGATCGACGGCAACTTCGGCGCCACGGCCGGCGTCACCGAGATGCTCCTCCAGTCGCACGCTGGTTTTGTCGACCTGCTGCCGGCCCTGCCGGCGGCGTGGGCGGAGCACGGCGCGTTCCGAGGGCTCTGCGCGCGCGGCGCGTTCGAGGTGGACTGCGAGTGGCGCTCCGGCGTGCCGACAAGGGTGGCGGTGCGAAGCTACGCGGGCCGCAGGCCCGACGTGCGCTTCCGCGGCAAACCGGTCGAATTCGAATTCAGGCAGATTTTCAAGAACCAGAAGAACGGAGGACTCAAATGACGATCGGGTTTATCGGCGCGGGCAAGATGGCGGAGGGCATCCTCTCCGCGATCGAGGAGAGGAAAGGCGTCGTCATGGCCGAGAAGGTCGCCGAGCGCGCTGCGGAGATGTCGCGCAAATACGGCGTGGCCACGACCGGCGACGCGAAGGTGGTCGCGAAGAAGGCGAAGTTCTTCTTCCTCGCCGTCCGTCCGCAGGACGTCGACGCGGTCGCGGCGGAGGTGAAGCCGCTCCTGACCGAGAAGCACACTCTTGTCTCGATCGTCGCCGGCAAGACGCTCGCGAAGCTCAGGAAGGCGTTTGGCGCCAAGGCGAACCTCGTCAGGGTCATGCCCAACCTCGCCTTGCGCGCCAACGCGGGCATGTGCGCGATCTGCCCGGCCGCGAAGACTCCGGCCAAGGACGTGAAGCTGGTCGAGAAGATCCTCGGCGGCGCGGGCGCGACGGTCGTCCTCAAGGAAAAGGACTTCGACGCGGTGACGGCGCTCTCCGGCTCCGGCCCCGCCTATTTCGCCTATATGGAGGAGGCGATGGTCGAAGGCGGCGTGAAGCTCGGGCTCAAGCCCAAGGTGGCGCGGCTCCTGGCGGAGCAGACGATGTACGGAACCGCCAAGTTCCTCAGAGAGAGCGGCATGGACTTAAGGCCGTTCATCGAGGGGGTCTGCACCAAGGGCGGAACGACTGCGGCGGGCATGGAGAAGCTGGACGTCCCCAAGTTCAAGCAGATCGTCGCCGCTACGCTCGCCGCCGCCGCGAAGAGGTCGCGCGAGCTCGCATAGACTGAGGAGGGCTCGATGAAGCTCGGCATCTACGGCGGAACCTTCAACCCGGTCCACTTCGGACATGTCAACCTCGCGCGGCGCGCAATCGCCGACCTCGGGCTCGACCGGCTCATCGTGGTGCCGGCGAACGTGAGTCCGTTCAAGACCGGCTCGTTCTCCGAGTCGCCGCTCTGGGACCGCGTCGGCCGCGTCCAGGCCGCCTTCGCAGGCGTCGAGAAGGCCGAGGTGAGCCTCGTCGAGATCGAGCGCGGCGGAGTGTCCTACGCCATCGACACCGTGCGCGAAATCGCCGCGCGCTTCGCCGCGGAGTCGCCCAAGCTCTACTTCGTCGTCGGCGAGGACTCGCTCGCCGGGCTCGAGCGCTGGAAGGACTACTCCGAGCTCGTGAAGCTCGTCGAGTTCGTCTCCTATCCCCGCACCGAGGAGTCTTCCACCGAGATCCGCCGGCTTTTCGACGAGAACCACGTCGCGCTCAACGACGACGCGCATCTCGCCGCCGCAGTCGAGGAGGGGGTGAAGCGGAAGAACGGCTTCTGCCCCTGCCGCCTGCCGAAGAACCCCGAGTTCTTCTGTCCCTGCCGCGAGTTCCGCGAACAACTCGCCGACCCCGGGTTCCACGGACTCTGCCACTGCCGCCTCTACCGCAAGCCGTGAATCCATTCTTCGAGCGCTCCGGGGCACTGCTCGGCGAGGAGGCGATGGCCCGCCTCGCCGCCGCGCGCGTGCTCGTGGTCGGCGTCGGCGGCGTCGGCAGCTGGTGCGCCGAGGCGCTGGCGCGGACCGGCGTCGGCGCGCTCACGCTCGTCGACGACGACGTGGTTCAGCCCTCGAACGTCAACCGCCAGTGTCCCGCGACCGCCGCGGCAATCGGGCGGCCGAAGGTGGAGGCGATGCGCGAGCGCATCCTCGCCGTCAATCCCGCCTGCGAAGTGGAGGCGAGGTGCGAACGCTACGCCGCCGGTGGCGACTTCTCGCGCTATTCCGCCGCGGCGGACGCAATCGACAGCGTAGGCGCCAAGGCGGAGTTGATCCTCGCAGCGACCGCGGCGGGCGTGCCGTTCGTCTCATCGATGGGCGCCGCGCTGCGCATGGACCCGACGGCAGTCAGGGTGACGCGGTTCGAGAAGGTGGAGGGCGACGGACTCGCCCGCGCGCTGCGCCGCCGTTTCCGCGAGATGGGGCGTTTCCCGTTCGCGCGCTTCGGCTGCGTGTGGTCGCGCGAGGCGCCCGCGGCGGAGTCCGCCGCCGGTGCGCGCGGCAGCCTGATGACCGTGACCGCCACCTTCGGGATGTGCCTTGCGGCGGAGTGCATCCGCGCAATTGCCGCGGACGGAAGGGAGTCCGGGACATGACGGCGCGGGGCGCGATATTCTTCGACCTCGACGGCACGCTTTTCGACACCCGCGCCGACCTCGCCGCCACGGTGAACCACACCCGTCGCGACCTGGGGCTCGCCGAGCTGCCCGCCGACGAGGTGATTGTGCACGTCGGCCGCGGCGCGCGCTATCTGCTTGAGCACGCGATAGCGGAGACCGACCGTCCCTACGACGACCTTTGGCGCATCTTCATCGGCCACTACGCCGAGCACTGCTGCGAGTCGCTCGCGCCGTACCACGGCGTCCTTGAGACCCTGGACGCGCTCGCCGCCGCCGGCTGGCGGCTCGGCGTGAACACCAACAAGCCGAACTTTGCGGTGAAGCTCATCCTTGCCAAGTTTGGGCTCGAGCGGATCTTCGGCGCGGCGGTGGTGGCGGGAGGTGACGGCGTGCCGCTCAAGCCCGACCCCGCGTCGATCCGCGAGTGCGCCGCCAGGCTGGGCGGCTGGAGGCTTTCCGCGCGCGACTGGATGGTCGGCGACAGCTGGACCGACATGCGCTGCGCCGAGGCCGCGGGCGTCAACGGCGCCTTCTGCGAGTTCGGCTTCGGCCGTCTCGATGACGCGCCGTGCTCGGCAAGGCTTGCGTGCTTCGGCGATCTCGCCGCCGCCGTCGGCGAGGGCAAGGTCAACCAAGTGGAGGGTGCGCAATGAGGGCATTTGTGGTCGCGATGGAGTGCGAGGCGGAGCAGGTGCGTCCGTTCCTCGGCGAGGGGGACGTGCTGGTCGTTTCGGGGATCGGCAAGGTCAACGCGGCCGCTGCGGCGCAGAAGGCGATCGACGGTGGCGCCGACGAGATCCTCAACTGCGGGCTTGTGGGCGGGCTCGACCCGGCGATGGCGGTCGGGGACGTCTTCGAGGTCTCGCAGGCGGTCGAGTACGACTTCGACCTCGCGGTCCTCAACGGCACGGGCCTCGGCGTCCACGACGAGCGCGACACCCCATACTTCGACTGCGCCGCGAAGGGAGCCTATCCCGTGCGCATCCTCGCCTCCGGCGACCGCTTCACCAACGACTTGAAGGACGTCGAGGACGCGCGCTCGCTCGGCGCGTCGCTCAGGGACATGGAGGGCGCGGCGATTGCCCACGTCTGCGAGCGCAACGGGATGAAGTGCAGGATGATCAAGGTGGTGAGCGACGTCCACGGCAAGGGGTCAATGACCGGCCAGTATCTGCAGAACCGCGAGTCCACGCTCGCGCGCCTCCGCGCCTCTATCCCCGCCTGGCTCTGAAACAACAACGGAAGACATTGCCATGGAAGACAACAGCAAGAACCGCGTCGTCCGCTGGACGCAGAAGCTACTCGACCTCTCGCTCCGCAACCGCCTGCTGAACGCACGCGACTCGAAGCAGATACTCCCCCTCGCCGTCGACGCGGTGTCGTCGCTCGAGGACCGGCTCTCGTCCGACCAGTCTGTGCCGGTCGAGCCGTCCGACTCGACCTCGCGCGCGTCGGGCGCGCTCCGCTCGACGCTCGCCTCCGCCGACATGCTCCGCCGCCTCAAGGAGATCTTCCGCCTTGCCAAGACCGACCTTGAGGAAAGCGGCGTCAACGCGCTCTACCTCGCGATCGGCTTCCTGAGGTGGCGCCCGAAGGGCGCGAACGCCAAGGACTGCCGCGCGCCGATCCTGCTCATGCCGGTGCAGATGGCGCGGAAGAACGTCCGCGAGGGCTATACCGTCTCGCGCCTCGACGACGACACCATGCTCAACGCGACGCTGGTCGAGTTCCTCCGCGCCGAGTTCGGCCTTTCCGTGCAGGGGATCGACCCGCTGCCCGAGGACGCGTCCGGCGTGGACGTCCAGAAGGTGTTCGCGGCGTTCCGCGACGCGGTGAAGGGCATGGAGGGCTGGGACGTCGAGGAGGACGCCGCCATCGGCAACTTCTCTTTCGGCAAGTTCGTGATGTGGAAGGACCTGACGGCCCGCGCCGACCAGCTCTCGGCGCATCCGTTCGTCTCGCATCTCATGAAGGGCGGCGGCGACTACGACGACGGCATTGAGGTGTTTCCGCCCGAGGAGGTCTCGGAGCACGCCAAGTACGGCGAGCTCTTCACCCCGCTTTCGTCCGACTCGTCGCAGCTCGCGGCCGTCCTCTACTCCGCGATGGGCAAGTCGTTCGTCCTCCACGGACCGCCCGGCACCGGCAAGTCGCAGACGATCACCAACCTCATCGCGCACAACCTGGCGCTCGGCCGCAAGGTGCTCTTCGTCTCCGAGAAGAAGGCCGCGCTCGATGTCGTCCACCGCCGCCTTGCGTCCGTGGGTCTCAAGCCGTTCTGCCTCGAGCTACACTCCAACAAGGCGGGCAAGACCGAGGTCCTCGCGCAGTTCCGCGAGGCGCTCGACTACGTGGACAAAGGGACGCCGAACGAGTGGCAGAAGACCGTTGACCAGATCTCCAACTACCGCGGCGAACTCGACGCGGTGGTGGCGGCGCTCCACAAGCGCTATCCGTGCGGGCTCACCGCCTACGACTGCTTCGCGTCGAAGATTGCGCCGGGACCGAAAACCTTACCGATCGACGGGGACGCCGGGCAGAAGTGCGCGGACTGGACGGACGAGCGCATCGAGGCGGCGCGCACGGCGGTTCGTTCGCTCGTCTCGGACGCCCGCGGGACGACGCCGGACGCGCTGAATGCACTGGGCGTCGTCCGGCGCTTTGCGTGGTCGCCGGAAGAAGAGCGTGCCGCGACGGAGCGCCTGCGCGCGCTGCTCGCGAAGCCGCGTCTTCTCCGTGCCTTTGCCGCGCTCTTCCAGGGATACGGGTTCGCGGGCTTCCGCGGCGACTTCGCCGCCCGGCTCGAGGCGGCCGTCGCGGCAATGCCCGAATCGCGCGGGGCGATGCGCTATTTCGAGTCGTGGGACGCGCTCGCCGCGAAGACGGGGCCGGAGTTCGCCGACCAGCTTTCCGAGGCGGTCTTTCGCGCGCTCGCCCGCGAGCGCGGCGAGGCGCCGGGCGAGGGCGAGGTGTTCGACGAGATCGACCCTTCGCAGGCCGTCGAGGTGTTCGACCGCTCCTTCGCCGCGGCGGTCCTGGACGAGATCCTGCGCCTCGAGTGTGCGCTTGCGTCGTTCGCGGGCATCAAGCGCGAAGAGCAGATCATCGAGTTCCGCCGCCTTGACGCGGAATACTCGGAGCTTGTCAAGCACGCTGTCCGCGCGCGCCTCGCGGCCGCGCTGCCGTCGGGACGCCTCGGCGAATGCCCGGACGGCTGCGAGCTTGGGCTGATCCGCCGCGAATGCGCGAAGAAGGCGCGCCAGAAGCCGATCCGCCGCCTGCTCGCCGAGGCGCGCGGCGTCATCGGCCGCATCAAGCCGTGCTTCCTGATGAGCCCGCTGTCCGTTGCGCAGTACCTGCCGGCCGAGTCGACCTTCGACCTCGTCGTCTTCGACGAGGCGTCGCAGATTCCGGTCTGGGATGCGATCGGCGTAATCGCCCGCGCGAAGCAGTGCGTCGTCGTCGGCGACCCGAAGCAGATGCCGCCGACGAACTTCTTCCAGAAGGGAGAGTCGGATGACGACGAGGACGAGTCGGAGGACCTCGAGAGCATCCTCGACGAATGCCTCGCGGCCGGGCTCCACTCCGCCTACCTGAGCTGGCACTACCGGAGCCGCCACGAGTCGCTGATCTCGTTCTCGAACCACCACTACTACGGCGACCGGCTCTGCACCTTCCCGGCGGCGAAGACGACGCCGCGCCTCGGCGTCGCCTGGCACTTCGTCGAGAACGGCGTTTACGACGCGAAGGCGAGCCGCACGAACCGCGCGGAGGCCGAGGCGCTCGTGGACTACGTGTTCTCGCGCCTTGCCGACCCCACGCAGAAGCGCCGCAGCGCCGGCGTCGTCACCTTCTCGATGGCGCAGAAGAACCTGATCGAGGACATCTTCGAGGAGCGCCGCGCGGCGAACCCGAAGTTCGAGGACTACTTCGCGGACGACGGCGAGGAGCCGTTCTTCGTGAAGAACCTCGAGAACGTCCAGGGCGACGAACGCGACGTGATCCTCTTCTCCGTCGGCTACGCCAAGGGGCCGGACGGGAAGTTCCTGATGAACTTCGGTCCTCTCAATCGCTCCGGCGGCGAGCGGCGCCTCAACGTCGCCGTCACCCGCGCGAAGGAGCAGGTCGTAGTGTTCGCGTCGTGCAGGGGAGCGGAGATCGACCTGAACCGCACCCAGGCAGTCGGCGCGGCGCACCTCAGGGCCTTCCTCGAATACGCCGAGCGCGGCGGCGTCGCCGCCGCGGCGGACGCGGCCGAGCGGCGGCGCGACATGTTCGCGGACGAGGTGGCGTCGTTCCTCTCCGCCCACGGCTACGCGGTGGAGCGCGACGTCGGCTGCTCGCTCTTCCGCGTGGACGTCGGGGTGAAGGACCCGGCGCGCAGGGACGGGTATCTCGCGGCAATCGAGTGCGACGGCGACACCTACGCCTCCGCGCTCACTGCGCGCGACCGCGACGAGCTGCGGTCGTCGGTCCTGCGGTCGCTCGGCTGGAACACCGTCCACGTATGGTCGGCGGACTGGGCGTTCGACCGCGCCCGCGGCGAGGAGCGGCTCCTGAAGGAGCTCGACGAGATCAAGCGCGCGCCGGATGGGATGCTGCCCACGCCGAAGTTCACGCCAGAGGTGACGTTCCCGCGCCGCCGCTCCGTTTCCGCCGCGGAAGTGCCGCGTACCGACCTCGACAAGGTGTCGAACGAAGACCTGCGCAAGAAGATGTCCGAGGTGGAGAGGGACCTCGGGGCCTGCGAGCCCGACACGCTCTACCGCGAGACGGCGCGGCGGTTCGGCTACAAGACGCTCTCCCCGAAGGCCCGCCAGCGCCTCGAAAGCGTGCGTAGATTCTAACCACGAACCACGAACCACGAGCCGGGGGTGGGTTGACTTCGCGGGGCAGTTTTTGGTAATATACACACTGGTTTGGAGAGATGGCAGAGCCTGGTTGAATGCACATGACTCGAAATCATGCATACCCGCAAGGGTATCGGGGGTTCGAATCCCTCTCTCTCCGCCAAGCAAGGGCTTTGCTTATGCGGGCGTAATTCAATGGCAGAATAGGAGCTTCCCAAGCTTCTTACGTGGGTTCGATTCCCATCGCCCGCTCCAACTTTTGCGATGCTGGAGAAACTTACAGTCAGGAACCTCGCCGTTGTTGAGGCGGCAGAGATTGCGTTTGGACCCGGTCTCAACGTGATTACCGGCGAAACCGGCGCCGGCAAGAGCGTGCTCATGGGCGCGCTCGACCTTGCGCTGGGCGCGCGCGCCGGCGCCGACGTCGTGCGCGATGGCGCGAAGGAGGCCGAGGTCGAGGCCGTGCTCGGCGGTCACGTCGTCCGGCGCACGGTGACGCGCGAAGGGCGCTCCCGCGCGTGGATCGACGACGAGTCGGTGTCGGTCGCGGAGCTGAGGGAGTTCGGCGCCGGCCTCGTGGACGTGAACGGACCCCGTGCGAGCCAGGATCTGCTCGGCGAGGGTTTCCAGCGGGCGGCGATCGACGAGTGGGGCGGAATCGACCTCGCCCCCTACCGCCGCGAATACGCAAGGCTCGTGGAGCTGCGCAAGCGACGCGACGAGCTGGCGGCCGACGGCGGCGAGGACGAGCTGGACATGCTGCGCTTCCAGGTGGACGAGCTCACCGCCGCCGACGTGACGGCCGACGACGACGACATCGCCGCGCGCCACGCCGCCGCCGCGCACGCCGGCGAGATCGTCGAGAACGCCAACGCCGTCATGGAGACGCTCGGCGGCGACAACTCGGCGGCCGACTTGCTCGCCTCCACCCGCCCCGCGCTCGCGGCCATCGCCCGCCACCTGCCCGCCGCGGCGGAGTGGTCCGCCGCAGTCGACGAAATCTCCGCCAGGGTCGAGGACCTCTCGCGCTCGATCGCCGACGCGGTGTCCGGCCTCGACCTGCCCGAGGAGAGCCTCCAGACCCTCGACGACCGGCTCACGCTCCTCAACCGCCTCGAGCGCAAGTACCTCCGCGGCGGCGCGGAGGGCGGCGGCACGCTTTCGGAACGTCTCCTCGCCGCGCTTGCGCGCCGGCGCGAGCGGCTCGACGCGCTCGAGAACCGCGACGCGGCCCTGGCCGCGCTTGACCGCGACATCGCGGACGTCGAGGCCGCGGCGCGGAAGAATGGCGCGGCGGTCACGGCGGCGAGGACCGCCGCGGGGCGCCGCTTCGCGAAGGCGGTGGCGAAGGAATTGAGGGACCTCGGCTTCCTGAAGGCCGAGTTCTCGGTGGCGGTCGACGAGGGGGAGATGTCCGAGCACGGGCTCGACCGCGTCGTCTACATGTTCGGGCCCAACCCCGGCGAGCCGATCCGTCCGCTCGCCGCCATCGCCAGCTCCGGCGAGATCGCCCGGGCGATGCTTGCCGTCAAGGCGGTGATGTCGTCCCGCCCCGGTGCCTCCGCCCGGCCGACGCTCGTCTTCGACGAGATCGACGCCAACATCGGCGGTGAGACCGGCAGGGCCGTCGGCGAGAAGCTCCGCCGCGCCGCGGAGCGCGGGCAGGTGATCGCCATCACCCACCTGCCGCAGAGCGCGGCGTACGGTGATCGTCATTTTGCGGTTGCCAAGAAAGTGTCGGCGGGACGTACCCGCACGGAAATCAAGGAAGTGAAAGGAGAGGCTCGCGTCGCCGAACTCGCCAGGATGATGGGCGGGGAAGGTCCGACGGACGCCGTAAGAAGACATGCGCAGGAACTTGCTGGGATATCGGGCTGAAGTGGTCGAAGACATGTTCGGCGCCTCGGACGCGCTCGCGGAGGTGCTCTCGGACACGCTGGGCGACGGCGGCAGGGTGCTGCTCGTCGCGGACTCCAACGTAGTCTCGCACACCTCGTGGCTGGGGCAGAAGATCGGGCGCTACTTCACCGATAACGGAATCAGGCTCACAGGCAGGGCGGTCATCGTGCCTGGCGGCGAGAAGGCCAAGCACGAGGACCTCTCTGGCGCGTTTGCGATCGTCGACGCGGCGGCCAGGACGCGCGTAGGCGGGGGCGACTGCATCCTCGCGCTCGGCGGCGGCACCGCCTTCGACCTCGCCGGCTGGGCGGCGGCGCAGTTCGGCGGCATCCCGGTGGTGCGCCTGCCGACCACTCCGGCGGCGATGACCGGCGCGGCGTTCGCCGAGAACGCGGCGATCGACCGGTGCGGACGCAAGGACGTGGTGCGGTTCGAGTCGAAACCGGCGGCGGTGCTGGTGGATGTGGCGTTCCTCGGCACCGTGATGGACGGCGTCTGGCGCGCCGGCGCGGGCGAGATCGCCTGCCTCGCGGCCGCCGACGACAAGCTCCGCCGCGAGTTCGTGGAGTTCGCGCCGCGCTACGCCAACCGCGACTACGCCGCGTTCGCCGAGATGGCCGCGCGCGTGATCGAGGTGCGCATGAAGCGCCGCGACGAGCGCATTGCCGAGCCAATCGCGGCCCGGCTCGAGGAGATGAGCGGCTTCCGGCTGCCGCACGGCTACGCGATCCCGCTTGCGCTGCTCATCGAGATGGGCGCGCGGACGGTCTTGGGCGACATGTCCGCAGAGGCGGCGCAGGAGATCCGCGCGGCGCTGGAGACCTGCGGTTCGCTCGAGGGGCTTTACCACTCGCGCCACCTGCTGCTGCGCCGCGACGACCTCTTCGCCGCGGACATGAAGGACCGCGAAGCATACGTCGCCGCGGTCGACGCGCTGCTCGGCGCAAAACGGGACTGAAGTTCACAGGGAAATACAACAAGGAGGCAATGAAATGAAAGGCAGTTGCACGATGCCGAGCGCCAATGGCAAGGGCGCGGTTTACATCGAGAAGATCCTCGACGAGGAGCTGGGCGACAAGTGCGCCCTCTACGCCAAGGTGACGATTCCCGCCGGCTCGGTGCTCGGCTACCACGAACACCACGGCAACGGCGAGAACTACTTCATCCTCTCCGGCTCGGCGGTCTACGACGACAACGGCTCCAAGCGCCGAATCGGTCCCGGCGACAGCACCTGGACTCCGGACGGCTCCGGCCACGGCGTCGACAACTCCGATGGCACCGAAGACCTCGTCTTCATCGCGCTCATCGTCAACAACGACTGATAGGCGTCGATCGGGTGGTCCTGAAGCACCGAGACACCGAGGTTCTTCGCTTTGATTGGGTGATTCCCTTCGGGGCGAAAAACATCGAGCTCAACAAGTCCGCTGAACGCTTTCTGCCGCTTGCGTTCCGCGACCGGGTCCTCGGCAGGGGCGGCCAGGCGCTTGCCTACGAGTTCGAGGAATGGCTTCTTCACCGCACCGCCCCCATGCGCCGCGAGTGCATCGAGGACATGCTTCGCAATCTCGGGTTCAGTCCTGATGAACCTGATTGGCGCAGGAACCTGCTGACATTTAGCCGCGCGCTTTCACTCAATGACGTCCACTGGATCGCGAAGGACGACTCGTCGGAGAGGTGGAGGGACGTAAACCTCTACGACAACCCTTTTTCCACCGCTGTCGCGTCGATGGCGTTCACCGGCGACAGGCGGTCGAGCGTGAGGGATGCGTCGTCGTCGCCAGAGTACTCGACCAATGGCAATCTCCGCAAGTGCTGGCGTCGAGTCGACGGGAAGGTTCTGCTCTACAAGGCAGGCGCGCGCCCCGACGACGGTTTCTTCGGGAAGCCCGAGGCTGGAGGGTTCGAGCCGTTCTCAGAATACTACGCGGCCCAGGTTGCCGAGGCGATGGGACTTTCCCACGTCGACTACGGTCTTGCGCAGTTCAAGCACAGGTTGTGTTCGACTTGTCCGCTCTTTACCAGCGACAAGGTGGGCTATCTCGCGGCAAGAGGCATGCTCAGAAAGGAAGACGCAATCAACGATCCGCGCTTCGCAGACGTCTTCTTTTTCGATGCGGTCGTCTTCAACACCGATCGTCATATGGGCAACTTCGGCTTTCTTGTCGACAATGACGCCAACGAGATATCTGGCGTTGCGCCAATTTTCGACAATGGGTATTCGCTGTTCTCCCGAGCAATATCCAAGCCAGACAAGAAGGGCGATGAATTCCGCGACCTACGGCTGTTCCTTGACCGCAAAAGGCCAAAGCTATACGAGGAATGGCTTGGATTTCCAGTTGGTGTCACGGATGAAATGGTGGACAGGCTCAAGGGTATGGGCAAATTCGAGTTCAAACCCCATCCGGAGTTCTCAATGCCGCACAATCGACTTGAATTGTCACAATATTTCCTACAGAATCGCATAGATAAAATCATTAAATATCGCGAAAAAGCTGATGGATATTTGAAGATACGCGCAAATAATGACACAATAAATCCCACGATAACCGACAGAGTGCTTAAGAAGGCACAAGAGTCCAAGAACCTTCGCGATGAACTAAAGGAGACATTAAGGTCGTTTCCGCGGGCCAAGATTGATCGTCTGGCAATGCTGTTCAAGACCTCTGCCCGCACAATAGCACGTCGCATCAAAGAGCTGCAGGATGCTGGGGAACTTGTTCGGATAGGATCCAGAAAGACAGGGTATTGGCAGGTGATTGAGAATAACAATCCCTAATTCCTACTGTAGCTTCAGCCTGGACTTGATGTAGTCCTGGTCGGCCTCGGAGAACTTGTGCAGGACCGCCCGGATGCGGCGGCCTTTCTCCGTCTCCAGCGTGATCGACTTGCCGTCCTTCGCGGTGTCTATCCACTTCGCCTTGATGACACCGCCCTTGTGGTCGCGCCAGAGGCGGTATTCGTGGTTCGCTTGCCCGCCGGAGCCTTGGCGGAGGGGGGTGGTTCGTGGTTCGTGGTTCGTGGAAGGGGGCTCGGGAGTTTTGACAGGATTAACAGGATTTACAGGATTGGGAGGGGGAAGCGTTTGATTGACTGCCTCTGCGGGAGAGGCATTAGTTGCCGCGGCAACAGGTGCTGCGTTGGTGGCGGGAGTCGGCAGCGGCATAGGCAAGTCCGTCTTGCCGAACGTTGCCAGTTTTGAGATGACGCGCATGCAGGATGCGCTGATGCATCCTTGAGGCAGATATTCGTTGGCGAAGGCGACGGTGAGCGCGAGCAGCAGCGTGAGCAGGAAGACGCGGCGGACGACTGGACGGCTGCGCCGCCTGGACTTCCGCCGCCTGCCGCCAGACGACTTCTTCGCGCGGCGCTTTTTCGCCTCCGCTTCGTGGCGGGCGAGGGCTGCCTCCAGCGCACCGATGTCGCGCGAGCGGTCGTCGCCGGTGATGGCTGTGGCGCGGACGACGGCGGCGAGCTGGCGGGAGAATTTGCGCACCCGCGACGAGTAGGCGCTGTCGCCGGAAATGGGGGCATGGACGGCTTCGCGTCCGTCGGCGTAGGCGTCGAGGTCCTCGCGGAGCGCGGAGAGTTCCTTGACGAGTTCGTCCGCGTCGCCGCAGGTCTGGCGCGCGAACTCGCGCATTGCCGGCAGGATGCCGTCGGTCCTGAAGCCTTCGGCAGGGCGTCCGTCCGCGTCGGTGGCGCTGACGGACGCAATCTCCACCACGGGGAAGTCGAGGGCGACGGCGCGGATGCGCGGCCAGCGCGCGGCGAAGACGGCCGCCGGTCCGCCGCCGGCGGCGAGCGCGTCGCGGTAGCGGTCGGCCTGGGTGAGGCCTATGACGACGCCGGCGCCGGGCAGGCGCTCGCGGATGAATTCGATGAGTCCGCGCGTGACCCAGAGCGCCTCGGTGCTGCGCTCGAACTCGGCGTCGGCCACGGCCACGTCGTCGCGCAGCAGCTCCTTGAGGCTGACGAGGATGATCACGAAGTCCGCGGCGGAGAGGTAGTCCATCAGCTCCTTCACCGCGGCCTGGCGGCGGGACGAGCCCTCGTCCTCGCGGAAGGCGGCGCGGAAGGTCTCGCCGCCGAACTCGAGCATGGAGATGTCGGCCAGGGTCTCGCCCTTGGAATCGCGCAGGGACCACTCCAGCGCGATGGTGCGGCCGGGGTTGGTCGCCGGTGGCCACTGGCGGAGCGTGCGCAGCTGGCGGTGTGCGAAGGCCGCAAAGCGGTTGGAGGCGGAGTTCTCGGGGACGAGATTGGGGTAGAAGTCGGTCAAGGCGGACATGAAGACCGTCTTGCCGCTGGCTTCGCAGCCGACTATCGCGATTCGCGCCATGGTGGTTTTCAGGAGTTGCCGCCGGGCTTGTGCCAGGGGGAGGTGGTTACTTTGGCCGCGCCGTTGGCCTTCACGAGGAAGAGCCAGCGGTCGGCGAGGTGCGCGTGGCGGGCGAGGAGGTCGCCGGCGGCGTGGAGGTCGAAGTCGTCGAGCTCGTTGCGGCAGAGGAGGCGTCCCGGCGCGTCGATGGCGGCCGCGGCGGATTCAGGACCGTTGTAGGCGATGCTCGCCGTCGGTTCGTGGTTTGGGACGTGGAAGAAGTCGTCCGCGAGCAGCGCGGCGAAGTCGACGCGGGCGGCATCGGCGCAGGGGACGAAGGCGAAGGCGGCGTAGTCGGCGTCGCGGCCCTCGGAGTCCCAGGCGCGGGCGCGCATAAGCGAGAACGCGGCGGCTGTCTTGCCGTCCGAGGCGATGCCCGTAGTCGGCGCCGCGTCGTCTGCGAACGCGTCGCGTCCGGCGGTGGCGATGCGGTAGAGCTCGTCCATCGCCTCGCGCCCGATCCCCGCCGGCTGCGCCGACCACGCGTAGCCGCGGCCGGCGGTGAAGACGGAGGCTGGAATCGAGACCGGCGCGGTCATTTAGACGGGGTGACGGTGACGCTGCCGTAGCCTGAGTCGCCCTTGGCGGCGGCCTTCTCGGCATCGCGGCGGCGCCGGTCGAACGAGCGCAGGTCGAGCGATTGCAGGTCGGCGGCGCCGGCGGGGCGGTCGCCCGGCTCGAGGCGGCGTCCCTCGACGTACTCGCGGCCGATGACGGCGTTCTTGGGCAGCCCGATGTCTTTCGGCAACGCGTCGGGCTGGGCGATGCCGACGGTCACGCAGACGATGATCTCGTACTGCACCTTCTGGCGGCTCTTGCTGCCGAAGAGGCGCTGGCCGATCCACGGCAGCTTCCGGAGGTAGGGAATGCCGTCGTCGACGTCCTCCTCCTCGGTCTTGGAGAGGCCGCCGATTACGGCGGTCGAGCCGTCCTTCATCGTGAACTCGGTGGAGATGCTCTTCATCTTCACGATGGGGAACTTGCCGTAGGAGCTGTCGGACCCCATGTTGCTGCCGTTGGCGACGCTGTAGAACTCGTCGACGTAGGAGATGGAGGGGGTGATCTCGACGGAGATGAGCCCGTCCGGCGAGATGCGGGGCTTGACGGTGAGCTCGATGCCGTAGGAGAAGAACGCGGAGCCGGCGAAGAGGCCGCGGTCCTTGTCGCCGGGGATCTGCTGGAGCTTGGCGGAGTAGTCGAGGTAGGAGTTCTCGGAGCTGGTGTTGCGCTGGGAGGTGAGCTCGATGTAGGGATATTTGGTGGTCATGTCCACCTTGGCCTCCTTGCCGTTGGAGACGATGACCTTGGGGTTGGAGAATATTTTGGCGTCTTCAATGCTCTCGAAGGCGCTGATCGCGAGGCGGAAGTCGTCCACCGAGAGCGTGCCCGAGAAGGTGCTGACGGCGGTGGAGATGCGCTTGGACTCGAAGGAGTCGCCGCTGGAGCCCTTGAACGCGCTGCTGATCGATGCGTTCCTGCCGGCGTCCTGTCCGACGGTCGTGGTGCCGGAGCTCGTTCCGTCGACCGAGGCCGAGGACGTCTTCCCGTGGGTGCTGGACTTGTCGAGGCCACGGTCCACGCTTGCGGCTACGTTCTTGGTGGATGCGCCCCAGCTCTCGAGCTGGCTCCAGTCGAAGCCGAGCTTGTGCAGCGCCTCGCTCGAGAGCTCGATGAACCTGGCCTCGATGTAGATCTGGTCGATGGCCTTGTCGACGGAGCGGATGATCGCCTCGCAGTCGGAGATGACCTTCTCCGGGGCGGTGACGACCACCACGTTGGCGCCGGGGAAGGCGTTGGCGATCTTCTGGACGGTCTTGCCGTCCTTGCCCTTGACGGCGTAGTTCTCGTTGAAGAGCGTGGCGAGCTCCTCGGCGGAGGCGTGGTTGAGCTGGAAGGTCCTGGTGACGATCGGGATCGCCTGCTTGTCCTCGTTCACGAAGTAGATGTTGCCGCGCCGCTCGAGGCGGAAGCCGCGCGCGTTGAGGAGCGACTGCAGGGCGTCGAGCCACTGGACGTGCTTGAGCTCGGCGCTGACGCGGCGCTGGAGGTTGGTGGAGTCGTCGGAGATGATGTTGGCGCGGGTGGTCTTGCGGAACTGCCTCAGGACGTCGGCGAGGGTGGCCTCGTCGCAGGAGATGTCGACGAACTCGACGTCCTCGTTGTCGGCGCGGATCTGCGGGTGCTTGGCCGCCTCGGCGGTGTCGTCGATCTCCTCGAGGTCGATCTCGTCCACATCCTCCTCGCCGATGGTCGCGCCCTCGCTTCCTACGGCCGCCGGCGCGGCGTTGGTCTCCGCCAGGGCCGCTTCGGCGGCGATCTCGGCGGCGGCCGTCTCGGCCGCTGCGACTTCGTTCGTCTTCTGCTGGGCGAGGATGGCGGTTGCGGTCATGGCGATTGCGGCGGCTATTTTGCATCTGGTCATTTTGTTTCTCCTTTGTCCTCGGAGGGTTCTTCGATTTCGCGCATCCTTATGCGCTGCAGTCTGAGAGTGCCTGTTTCGGTGAGGCCCTTGACGCGCCAGGTGAAGCGCAGGCCGTCGACGTTGGCCGAGACGAGGTCGCCGTCGGCGTAGATGTTGCCGTTGATGGTGACGGCCTGGCGGGAGTCGGCGCCCGATCCGACGCGGAGGGTGCCGCCGATCCTGAGCGACTTGCGCGCGGCGATCCAGAGGCGCCCCTCGCCCTTGTCGCGCGAAGCCTCGGCGGCGGCCTGGGCGGCGGCGATCGCCTCGGGGTTGACGCTCGTCTCGGCGTCGCGGCGCGCCTCCTCCTCGGTGGGCGCGCTGACCTCGAAGCGAGGTTCCTCGCTGATGGGCTCGCGCTCGCCGGAGTAGCCGACGGGCCAGAAGGGGTTGCGGAGCGGGATCGTCGCCGCCAGGACGGCGGGGATCATGGCGGAGAGCGTCATTTCTTCGTCCTCCCTCCCCTGGCCGGCCATTCGAACACGAACTCCACGCGCTGCGCGTGCGGATCCGTCTGGGCGGTTATGTTCATCGCCTGCAGCGCGACGAGCGGAAACTCCTTCTCCACGCGCAGCAGGAACGAGACCGCGGCCTGGTAGCTGCCGCGGCAGACGAGGCGGATCGGCCGCCGCGCGAAGAGCTGGACCGGCAGGCGCTTCGGCACCGGCAGCGCGACGAGCGGCAGCTCCTCGTACTCCGTCTCGGAAAGGCCGGCGCCGGCGGCGAGCGGGTCGAGCAGCTTCTTCGCGCCCATGGCGTAGGACTCGAGCGAAGGCGCGAGGATCGCGGAGCGGAACTCCTCCAGCCCGGCGTTGAGCCCCTCGAGCCTCTCCTTCACCTTGTCGGCGCCGGAGAGGTTGCGCATCATCATCTCGTGGCGCGTCTGCACCTCGCCGAGCTCGGTCTTCGCGCGGACGAGCTCGCCCTCGGAGGGCACGACGGCGAAGAGGTAGATGCAGACCGCCGCCGCGCCGAAGACCACGGTGATGAGCAGCGAGCGCTTGGCGTTCGGGGCCATGTTCTGGAGGTTCATTTCGCGAACCTCCTGTCCTTGACGCGGTACTCGATCTCGAACGCGAGCATCCGCGAGCCCTCGCCGCGCCGCGACGCGTCCTGGCGGATGGACCTCACCTTGGGGCTCTGGTCGCTGCGGCGCGGGTCCTTGACGATGGTGATGAGGTTGGTGAAGGCGTCGGACTCGAGCGACTCCATCAGCGTGACGATCGGCGTCTCCTTGGGCGTCCGGCCGGAGAGGACGAGCGAGACCGACTCGACGTTGCCCGTAGGCCCCCAGAGCGGCGTGTACGGCCGCCCCGGCGCGACTCCCGGCGGAACGAGCGACTGCGGCGGCGGCGGCGGGATCTCGAGCTGCGTCAGCTGGATCTTGAGCGGCATCACCTCCGCGAGCGAGGTGAGGACGCCCCCGTAGGCGTGGCGCCCGGCGCGGTAGTACTCGAGCTGCTCGAGCTCGGACTCCAGCTCGTTGGCCAGGTTCATCTTCTCCATCACGTCGGCGTAGGCGGCCTTCCGCGTGTCGATCTCGGTCTGGAGCGACTGCGCCGACGAGCGCGCCAGCAGCACGCGCCCGAGCAGCGAGCCCCACCACACGACGGCGCCGGCGACCGCGAACATCGCGAGCACCGGCAGCATCACGCGGATGCGCACGGGCGACGAGCTCACCCGCTCCGACGCCTTCAGCAGGTTGAGGTGGCATGCCTTCGAGCTCATTGGCCGTCCTCCTCCGCCATCAGCGCAAGCGCCGCGCCGAGCGCGCCGGTGTAGGCGACCGCCTCCGCGCCCTTGGGCGCCTCGCCATCGATGCCGTCGAACACCTCCGGCGCCGCGAGCTTCATGTGCGCGCGCTCCTCGGCGATCGACGAGAAGTAGCCCGCCCCGGCCGGAAGCCCGAACACGAACGCGGCCGGCGCCTCGATGTGCAGCTTGTCGGCCAGGTAGTCGCGCGAGACGGAAAGCTCGTCCACAATCGGCGCGACGATCGGCTCCAGCACCGGCCGCGGGTCGATGAGCGCGTCGTTCAGCACGCTCTCCACCATGTCCGCGTCAAGCCCCAGTCCCTTCCTGACCGCGTCGTAGATGCCGGCGCGCCCCGGCGCGCCGCGGCAGGTGCGCCAGAGGACGAGGTCGCCGCCGCGGTAGCCGGCGATGTTGACCGCATCCTCGCCGACGAAGAGCGCGATCGCGCTGCCGCCTGCGGCGGCGAAGGCGCTCTGGCGCAGAATCGACGCCGCGATCGCCGAGGCGCGCGGCTGAATGGACGCGGCGGTGGGGCGGCGGCCCTCGGGCAGCAGGCGAGAGAGCCACAGGAGCTGGTATTCGGGAATCGCCGCCTCCATCACGAAGTCGCCGTCGACCGGCATCTTCTTCATCACGAAGCGGGTGCCGCCGTTGGAGATCGGAATCCCCGGCTCGACCGCGGCGGCCGGCGCGGCAGTCTGCGCGGCGGTTGGCGCGGCGTTCTGCGCCGGTTCGGCGGCAGGCTTGCTCGCGCGGCGGATGCCGATGCGGCGGGAATGCGCCGGCGCGGCTCCCTGGGCGGCGGATTCGTCCTGGCGGTGCGAGCCGGCCGAGAAGTCCGCCTTGAACGCTTCCATCGTGGTCTGGCCCACGAAGAGCGCGGCGGACGAGACGGCGAGCGCGGCGTGCGGCGACTGGAAGTGCTGCGGCAGCGACCAGGTGCAACTCTTCGCCGCCTGCTCCCACGACTCCGGCAGCGGCGCGGCGGGCGGCGGCACGAGGCCCGCGGCGACCACTCGCAGGACGCCTTTCTTCTCCGCAATGCGCACCGCCGGACAGCCGCCTTCGACGCCGGAGAAGAGGTCGACCCCGACCACATCGGAGATCCGATGGCCGCCGCCGCCGATCTCGATGGTCTTGGTCTTGGTAAGCTGAATCTTCATTGGTGAGTATTATAGCAGATTTTGTGCCGTTTGTATCACGCGAAATTATAATTCTTTTTAGCCGGTTCAACATCGACAGCCAACACGGAGCGCGGCAAAAATGGTATAATTCACGCGATGAACAACCGTGCCAAGTCTGCGCTTTCCCTCGCCCTCGCTATCGTGGGCGGAATTGCGGCTGGCATGCGCTGTGACGCATCCGTGAAGGTGGAAACCCCGACGCAGATCAACCCGCGTGTCGCAGCATATACAGTAAAAACATATACAGAAGGGTCTGACCCTTTTGTCCAATTGATGGCAACGAGGTAATGAAATGACATTTGGAGAGCTTATTGACAAGCTGAGCTCGAAGCTCGGCGTCGAGATTGAGGATGCTGGCGGCGCCGTAGCCATTCAGATTGACGGCGAGACGGTCATTGTGCAACTGGCGGACGACGATCTTGTGCTTCTGCGCGCTGATTTGGGCGAAATTCCTCCCGACCGGCGCGATGCTTTGGCCTCCGCCGCGCTCGAGGGCAACTTTCTGTACAGGGGCACCGGCGGCGCGACGCTCGCCGTCAATCCCGCGGATTCGCATCTGCACCTGCAGAAATACAACTGGCTGGGCCGTCTTGACGCGGACAAGGCGCTCGACATGCTTTCGCGCTTCGCCGATACCATCGCTTTCTGGAAACGGATCGTCCGCGTGGCCTCGGCTGCCCGCGACGACATCACGTTCCAGTCGCAAGGGTTTATCTCGGAATCGTTCATCCAGGTGTAACCTTTGGCGACTTGCGGTGTATTCAGATTGACAGCAGAAATATCAAAACGCCTAAAAAGGAGATAAGAACATGCCTTTGCCCGACATAAGCCTCGCGCAGTTCAACAGAATCGCAACCGGCGACTACAACGCCGGCCAGATTGACTTCAAGACGAAGGACGACGGCACGACCGAGCTCGTCAAGATAAACAACCACGTCTGGCAGAAGTCCAAGAACAACGTCGAGCTTTCGCCCGAGCGCATTCTGGAGGTCAAGGAGGCGTTTCTGAATGCGCTCCAGAAGGGGGGCGTCAGCGAAGAGGCGATAAACGAGATCCGCGACAGGCTCGGCCTGTCGCCGGAGTTGGACGTCTCGGTCGACGCCACGCAGCGCCTCGGGATAATAAAGGCCCGGTTCTCCCCGCTGACGCGCGCGCAGGTGCGGTCGATCCTCGACGAATACGCCAACAGCGGTCTCGGCTTTACGCAGGAGTCGCGCGCAGCCGTCACGTATGAAGAGGTGATGGCGGCCGCCAATACCGCGAACATGAGCACCAGTCGCTCCAAGACCCGCGACCTCGTGAACGGCGAATCGCTGAACACTTACGACAAGCTGGGGACTGCCGCCGCGAAATTCACGATGACGGACGCGATAAGCCTTCTTTCGACGTCGCGTTCGCTCGCGGACTTCGAGGCCAGCCGCAACGCGCGCTGCAAGACCGAGAATGCCGTGAACGAGCGGATGAAACTCCATACGGCCATGGTCAACTCGTTCCAGGGCCTCGTGGCGCAGGCGCTCAAGCTGCTGCCGGCGAGCGTCCGCGAAACGCCCGAATTCAAGCTCGCGGGCGAGACGGTGAAGCTCGTCAAGGACGGCAACGGCAACATTTCCGCCATGATCGGCAAGGGGCAGCTCGCGACGAAGGTTGACCTGAAGATGGATGCGGACACGTTCGCCAAGCGACTTCTGGGCCGCGTAGTGACCGATGCGAAGACGCTGGGCTCCTCGGCCTCGAAGAACATCCTCGGGATGGTGTACGACCGCGATCTCGAAGTCGGCCTCATGGCGACTGAGAAGAAGAGCCTCACGCGCCAGTTCGCCTGCCTCATACTCGAGCAGAACATGGAAGACGCCGTAAACCTCGTGCGCGAGGACTATAATACCGGCATACTCGTGGAGCTCGCCGAGCGCGCGCTCGACGGCAAGGACGTCGGCAATACGAAGGCGAAGCTCGACGCTTTCCACGCGAAGCTCGTGAGCGACAACGCGGACCTGCCCCCGGAGATGAAGGAGATGCTCGGCAAGGTCGCGAACATCCCGCTCGCGAAGGGCAGCGACCCGGGAGGCGAGTTCATCGTCAAGTCTTCGATCGCAGGCGACATCAACAAGGTCGTCAACGCTATGCCGCAGCCCGTCCAGGCTGAGCCGCCCAAGTCCCTGAACGACATCGGCGGGCTCTCCGCCGTCAAGGACTTCGTCGCGAATCTCGTCTTCTCCGACAGCACGATGGTCGGCGACGCGATGGTCAACAAGGCCGGCGAGGCGATGCGCCGCATGCTTTCGGACGCGAAGAACATCGTCGCCTTCGCCGAGATCATCAAGAACCCCGCCCTCATCGACCAGGCGTGCGCGCCGCAGATCGCAGACATCGTGAAGGACGGACTCGGCAAGATGGTGGACATACTCGACGCCGAGTTCAAGCGCACCCACGACGGCAAGGATCTCGCCGTAGCCGCTACGGAGAACGACTTCGTGGCGCAGTTCTCGCAGTTCATCGGCGATCCCGCCAAGCTGCGCGGGTCGGAGCTCGCGAAGTTCGACAACATCATCCTCGCGATGGCGACCAAGGGCTGCGAAAAGCTGCAGGATTTCGTCAACACCGTCTTCAAGGTCGACGCCGGGAGCAAAAACCTCCAGGGCAGCCTGGTCAACGACCCATACGCCGGCATGTCGGCGAAGGACATCAAGGCGCAGCTCGACGCCAAGGGCCTCAACCAGATACTCGACTCGGCCTCCAACGCCGACTCGCCCGGACAGGTCGGGTTCTTCCGCCAGGTCATTTCGACCTACTTCACTTCGCTCGGCAAGGCCGACAAGCGCTCGTGCTTCGCCGCCGCGATGAAATACGCGCAGACGTTCGACTTCACCGGCCTCGAAGGCGACAAGCTCGTCTCGGCGCAGAAGAACGCCGTCAACAAGTTCACCGGCGCGATCCTCAAGGGCACGAGCCCGCTCCTCCAGAAGATGATGCAGGGCCTGCCGAAGGAGATCATGGGCGACTACGCGGACGCACTCGACGACATGAAGTCCTCCCTCGCGCCGATACCGCGCAAGATCGTTCAGGCCCACTTCATGAAGATGATCGAAGAGTCGAAGGACAAGGGCGACGGGAAGGAGATCGAGTCCATCGAGCTCAAGAAGTCCCTTGGCGCGGCGTCGGTCGGCGAGGCGTTCCTCTGCAGCTTCAAGCTCAAGGGCGAGAAGGATCCGAAAAATTTCGTGGTCAAGATCATGCGCCACGACGCGGAGCGCCGCGTGAAGGCCGAGGCGGAGATATTCACCAAGGCGGCGAACGACATCGGCCCCGGCATGGCCAAGACGTGGGAAGGCCAGCTCAAGCAGTACATGACCGAGTTCGACTTCCGCAACGAGGCGAACAATGTGAACGAGGGCGTCAAGCTCTACGGCATAGGCGACGACGAGACGCATCCGCTCAACGCCCTCGCGCCGAACGTCCACTCGATGAAGATGTCGACGGTTGTCGCGCCGAAGAAGGACGTGATGGTCGCCGAAGTCGCCAACGGCAAGACGGTCGACAAGT
>CACXRO010000020.1 GCA_902770045.1 uncultured bacterium | reverse complement strand
ATCGAAAAGGAGCTCGCCGGCATCAAGGAGTGGGTGCCGAAGTTCTACCCGGCGGTGATGAAGCAGTACGAGGCCACCTGCCGCGGCGAACGCGACCTGTTCTTCTAAATCACTGGCTGCTGGCTGCTGGCTGCTGGCCGCTGAATACTTTAAACCCTCCCGTCCCATTTGTTTAAACTCCGATGGTTGGGGTTCTCGCTACCGCTCCACCGCTTCGCATCTCGCAACCCAGATCCAGGTCCGAACATTTTTTTGCTCACACAGAGACACAGAGACTCAGAGTTTTTTTAACTGGGGGCAAAGCCCCCAGACCCCCGAATCACTCCTCCTGCGGCGAAGCCGCAGATATAGAACATGGCAAAAACGGCTGTGTATTGACGAATGTCAAATGCGAAGCATAGTCTATTCTGCGGAGCGGTAGCGAGAGCCCCACAGATCGGAGTTTATATTCCCCATTCTGCGGAGCGGGACAGCCGAGCGAAGCGAGACAGCCGAAGGCCGCGAGAGCCCCACAGATCGGAGTTAATTCTTCCCCCACCCCACCGCCCTAACCTAACGTCCCCACTGCGAACCACGCACCACGAACCCCGAATATGCTATAATACACACCTATTGCACCCAGCAGGGTGCCCAAGGACAGAAACACATGACACTCTCGGAACTAGAGTCGGCCAAGGCCGGCAGCCTCGCGGAGATCGCGGCGGCGGCGGACGCCGCGGCGGTCGAGGCGCTGCGCGTGAAGTACGTCGGGCGCAACGGCTCCATCCCCGCGCTCATCAAGGCGATGAAGGACGTCCCCAAGGAGGAGCGCCCCGCCTTCGGCAAGGCCGTGCAGGCCTGGCGCGCCGAGGTCGAGTCCGCGCTCGCCGCCAAGGGCGCCGGCGCGTCCGGCGCCAAGGCGTTCGACGGCGACCTCTCCCAGCCCGGGCGCTGGCGCGCCCTCGGCGTCAAGCATCCGCTCACCCGCGTGATCGAGGAGACCGCGCGCATCTTCGGCCACCTCGGCTTCACCGTCGCCGACGGCCCCGAGCTCGAGAACCGCTTCAACAACTTCACCGCGCTCAACACGCCCCCGCACCACCCGTCGCAGGACCGCACCGACACCTTCTGGTTCAACGACGACTGCCTGCTGCGCACCCAGACCTCGCCGGTGCAGATCCGCACGATGCTCGCGAACAAGCCGCCGGTCAGGGTGATCTGCCCTGGGCGCACCTTCCGCCGCGACACCACCGACGCCACCCACTCGGCGAACTTCCACCAGATCGAGGGGTTGTACGTGGACGAGACGGCGACGAAGCCGGTGTCGCTCGCGGATCTCAAGTCCGTGCTCGCCTACTTCGCCCGCGAGATGATGGGCGACGGCGTCACCGTGCGCTTCCGTCCGCACTTCTTCCCGTTCACCGAGCCCTCGGTCGAGGTCGACTTCTCCTGCCACGTCTGCAAGGGCAAGGGCTGCGGCGTGTGCAAGCAGTCCGGCTGGATCGAGGTCGCCGGCGCGGGCATGGTCGATCCGCGCGTCTTCAAGCATGTCGGCTACGATCCGGAGAAGTACTCCGGCTACGCCTTCGGCTTTGGCGTCGAGCGAATCGCGATGATCAAGTACGGCATCCCCGACATCCGCTGGCTCTACGAAAACGACCTGCGGTTCCTGCGCCAGCTCGGCTGACGCCGCGGCAACCGCGAACCCAAACTCTCCGGAAAGGAACACCCGAAATGATCGACATCAAGAAGCTTAGGGACGACTTCGACGCCACCGCCGCCGCGCTCGCGCGCCGCGGGGTGGAACGGGAAAGGCTCGCGAAGGCGCGCGACCTCGACGCGAAGCGCCGCGAGCTCATCGCCGAGACCGAGACCCTGAAGGCGAAGCGCAACGCCGCCTCGAAGGAGATCGGCAAGGTCGCCAAGGAGGGCGGCGACATCGCCGCGGCGAAGGAGGAGATGCGCAAGGTCGGCGACCGCATCGCCGAGATCGACCGCGAGCTCGCGCAGGTCGACGTCGACCTCCGCGAGACGCTGCTGATGATCCCCAACATCCCGGCGGAGGAAATTCCCACCGGTCCCGACAGCTCCACCAACAAGGTCGTCCGCATGGTCGGCGAGTGGAAGGACCCGGACTTCAAGATCCCCACCCACATCGAGATCGGCGAGAAGCTTGGCATCTTCGACTTCCCGCGCGGCGTGAAACTCACCGGCACGGGCTTCCCGATCATCCTCGGCCAGGGCGCGAAGCTCCAGCGCGCGCTCATCCAGTACATGCTCGACCTCCACTGCCAGAAGCAGGGCTACACCGAGATGCTGCCGCCGTTCGTCGTCAACTCCGAGTCGATGACCGGCACCGGCCAGCTTCCCAAGTTCGCGGAGGACCTCTACCACTGCCAGATCGACGACTTCTGGCTCATCCCGACCGCCGAGGTGCCGGTGACGAACTACTACCGCGACGACATCTTTGACGGAGTGAGCCTGCCGAAGATCACGCCCGAGACTCCCGTCAAGCTCACCGCCTACACGCCGTGCTTCCGCCGCGAGGCCGGGTCCGCCGGCAAGATGACCCGCGGCATGCTGCGCGTCCACCAGTTCGACAAGGTCGAGATGGTGAACTTCGTCCATCCGTCCGTCTCGTTCCAGCAGCTCGAGACGCTGGTCAAGGAGGCGGAGGAGGTGCTGACCGGCCTCGGCCTCGCGTTCCGCGTCATCATGCTTTCCTCTGGCGACATGGGCTTCTCGGCCGCGAAGTGCTACGACCTCGAGCTCTGGGCGCCGGGCGAGCAGCAGTGGCTTGAGGTCAGTTCCTGCTCGTGCTTCACCGACTACCAGGCGCGCCGCCTCAACTGCCGCTTCAAGGATGCGGACGGCAAGACCAAGCTCGTCCACACCCTCAACGGCTCGGGCGTGGCGCTCCCCCGCCTCCTCGTGGCGCTCCTTGAGCAGCACCTCAACGCTGACGGTTCGGTGACGATCCCAGCGGCCCTCAGACCGTACATGGGAGGCGCCGAGCGCCTCGAACCCGTGAAATGAAAACGCAATCCGCCCTCGCCGTCGCGGCACTTGCCGCGGCGCTTGCCGCGACCGCGCGCGGCGAATTCGCTTTCGATGCCGGTGCCGACCTGCGCATCCGGCAGGAAATAATGGACAACGTCCCCGGCCTGCCCGGCGGCGGCGTCCTAAGCCCTCGCGTACGCGGCGCCTACAAGAACCACGTGCGTTTCCGCCCGCGCGTCTGGGGCGAGGTCTCCTTTGGCTCCGAGGATTCCGGGAAGTTCCGCCTCTACACGCGCTTTACCGACGAGATGCGCTGGTATGTAAAGCCGCATGGAGACGCATACACGTTCCCGGACGAGGTGGTGCTCGACAACCTCTTCCTGGAGGGCAAGGATCTTTTTGGCGGATTCTTCGACTTCGCGATCGGCCGTCAGGACATCTACGGCCTCTACGGACTCGACCACGTGTTTGTCGACGGCACCCCCGGCGACGGCTCGCGCACCGTCTATTCCGACATGGTGCGCTTCGGCCTCAAAGTCTCGGAGGAGAGCAGGCTCGACTTCTTCGCGCTCTACAACGAGGACGACAACATCCTGCGCTGGGGCACCGACCGCGGCAAGCACCGCGCCATGACCGGACTTGGCGGCGGGGCCGAGCCGGAAATGGACGACTGGGGCTACGGCGTCATCTGGGGTTCGCGCCTTGCCGAATGGCTCCCCTACCAGCTTTTTGCGATGGAGAAGTTCACCCACTCGTTCTACAGGAAGAACTCCGCCGGCGTAGAGGTGAAGCATCCTCGCACCCAGCGCGGAATGTTCGGGGCGAAACTGCTGCCGCAGATAGACGAGGAATGGTCCCTCCAGATCGAGGCGATGGGGCAGTCCGGCGAAAACGGCGACCATGCGGCGCTTTCCGGCTGGAGCTCGTACCTCGGCGTGAACTGGAAGAGCTCCCGCGAGGGCATAAGGCCGTTCGGCAAGGTCGGCTACCACTTCATGAGCGGCGATGACGACGCGGCCAGCGAGGACGGCGGCCACGCCGCCTGGGATCCCATGTGGGCGCGCGGCGTGAATGATTCCGAGCTTTTCCTCTACGGCACCCACTACGGCGCGGCATGGTGGAGCAACCAGCACTATCTCAAGCTCACCATGGGCGCCGACCTCGGCGCGCGCCATCGCGTCGAGGCGTCGATGGGTCCGCTCTTCTCTGCGGCGCAGGATGGTCTCGGCGGCGGAGACGGCCACTTCAAGGGCTTCCTTTCACAGATCCGCTACGACTTCCCCCTGTGGCCGTTCGAGCGGTCCGAGGGAGACCGCTTCGAGGTGTTCGGCCACGTGCTCGCCGAGTTCTTCAACCCCGGCGACTATTACGAGACCAGCAAGCCCAGCTACTTCGTCCGCTGGCAGGTCACGTTCAAGTTCTGATCCGCGCGTCCGTCCGATGGCGTTTCCCGTCGAAGAGAAGATCGGCGAGATCGCTGCGGCCCTGGCGGCCAACCGCAGCGTCGTTCTCACCGCGCCGCCGGGAAGCGGCAAGACCACCTGCGTCGCGCCGGCGCTCATCGACGCGCCCTGGCTCGGTGGCCGCAAGATCGTCATGCTCGAGCCGCGGCGCCTCGCCGCGCGCGGCTGCGCCGCATACATCGCCCGCCGCCGCGGCGAGGAGCTGGGCGAGACCGTCGGCTACCAGGTGCGGCTCGAGCGCAGGGTCTCCGCGCGCACCCGGCTGGAGATCGTGACCGAGGGCCTGCTCGCGCAGCGCATCCTCTCTGACCCGGAGCTTTCCGACACCGGGCTCGTCATCTTCGACGAGTTCCACGAGCGGTCGCTCGCCTGCGACCTCGCCTTCGCGCTCGCGCTCGAGGTGCGACGCGCGCTCAGACCGGACCTCAGAATCCTCGTCATGTCCGCCACGCTTGACGCGGACTCCGTCGCCGCCCATCTCGGCGACGCGGCGACGGTGCGCGCCGAGGGGCGGATGTATCCGGTCGACGTGCGCTACCTCGGCGCGGTGTCGGTGGCCGCCGCGGTCGGCCGTGCGCTCGCGGACACCGACGGCGACGTCCTCTGCTTCCTGCCCGGCGAAGGCGAGATCCGCCGCGCCATGGAATCCGTCCGCGCCGTTGCGCCGTCCGCCGCGGTGCTGCCGCTCCACGGCTCGCTGCCGAAGGAGGAGCAGGACCGCGTGTTCGCGCGCGGCGGTCCGCGCAAGGTGGTGCTGTCGACTTCCATCGCCGAGACCTCGCTCACGCTCGAGGGCGTGACGGCGGTGGTCGACTCCGGGCTTATGCGTGTACCCCGCTTCTCGCCCGGCACCGGCATGACTGGTCTCGTCACCCTGAACGTCACCCGCGACCGCGCCGAACAGCGCCGCGGGCGCGCCGGCCGCGTCCGCGCCGGCGTCTGCTACCGGCTCTGGGCTGAGGCGGAGAACCCGTCGCATCCGGCGAAGGCGATGCCGGAGATCCTCGACGCCGACCTCGCGCCGCTCGTCATGTCCTCGGTTTCCTGGGGTGCGCTGCGCCGCGAAGACCTCCCCTGGATGACGCCTCCGCCCGCGGCGGCGTGGGACTCTGCGCTCGCGCTCCTCAAGCAGCTCGGCGCCGTCGGCGCGGACGGACGACTCACCGGGAAGGGCGAGCGGATGGCGCGTCTTGCCATGCACCCGCGCCTCGCGTCGATGGCGGTCGAGTGCGGCGGGGACGACACCGCCTGCATCCTCGCGGCGATTGTCGAGGAAGGCGCGCGCACACGCGAGACCGACATCCGCCGGGTGATGGACGAGGTGCGCGAGACGCCGAAGAGCCCGTATTCGCGCCGCGTCCTCGAGCTGGCGCGGCGCTTTGCCTCCGCCTGCCGCGGCCGCGGCGGACGTGCCCGTGCGCTCTCCGAGGGCGCGATGCTCGCCTTCGCCTATCCCGACCGCGTCGCGCGCGGACGCGGCAACGGCGGCTTCAGGATGGTCTCCGGCCGCGGCGCTTTCCTCGACGACGGCGACCCGCTCGCCCGCGAGCCGTTCCTCGTCTGCTGCGAACTCGACGACCGCCCCGGCGACGCCAAGGTGTTTCTCGCCTGCCCGATTTCCGAGAGCGAGGTCGAGGAGCTGTTCGCGGACTCGATCGTCGAGGCGCCGTGCTGCGAATGGGACCGCCGCGCGGAAAGGGTGCGGTGTGTGGTCCAGCGCCGCCTCGGCGCGGTCACGCTCGGCGAGCGCCAGGTGACGGACGCGGAGCCGGAGAAAGTCGCCGCCGCGCTGGTCGAGGGCGTGCGGCAGAAGGGCGTCGGCAACCTGCCGGCGTGGACGCGCGAGAGCCGCGCGCTCCGCGCCCGCGCGAACTTCCTCGCGCGGACGATGCCCGCGGATAACGGCTGGCCGGAAATCACCGACGCGGCGATCCTCGCCGCGCTGCCCGGGTTCGTCGGCGGAATGACGAAGTGGCAGGACCTCGAGCGGCTCGACCTCGCCGCGGTGGTGGAGTCGGTCCTCGCGGCGGCCGGACGCTCGCGGCGCGAGCTCGACCGCCTCGCACCGGCGCGGATGGAGGTGCCGAGTGGCTCGAAGGTGGCGATTGACTACGAGGGCGACGAGCCGACTGCGTCGGTGAAGCTGCAGGAGTGCTTCGGGCTGATGGCGACGCCGCGGGTGGCGGACGGAAGGGCGCCGGTGGTGATGACGCTCCTGAGTCCGGCGATGCGCCCGATTCAGGTCACCAAGGACCTCGCCGGCTTCTGGACCGGCGCCTACCAGCTCGTCCGCAAGGACATGCGCGGCCGCTACCCCAAGCACAACTGGCCCGAGGATCCGCTCTCCGCCGTCGCCTCCCGCCGTACGCTGAAGCACTGACCTCTTCTCTTGGCCGTCCGCATTGGCTGCTGGTTGCTGGTTGTTGGCTGCTGAAATACTTCCAACGCGAAGCGCTGGCCCTGACCTAGAATTCTTCCGCCGCCGCCGCGAAATTTTGGTATAATACCGCCCATGAGCTACTATCTGATGATTCTCGTCGGCGCCGTGCTGGTGAACAACTTCGTCCTCAGCCGGTTTCTTGGGTGCTGCCCCTTCCTCGGGGTCTCGAAGAAGACCGAGACCGCGCTGGGCATGTCGGGCGCGGTGGTGTTCGTGATGACGGCGGCCTCGGCCGTCGCCTGGGCGATCGACCACTGGCTGCTGCAGCCGTTCGGCCTCGGCTACATCCACACCCTCGCGTTCATCCTGGTGATCGCCTCGCTGGTGCAGTTCATCGACATTGCGATGAAGCGCTTCCTGCCGCCGCTCCACGCGGCGCTCGGCATCTTCCTGCCGCTCATCACCACCAACTGCGCCGTCCTCGGCGCGGCGGAGATCAACTGCAAGCAGGGGACAGGCTTCTTCGAGTCGGTCTTCTTCTCCTTCTCCGCCGCCGTCGGCTTCGGCTTCGCGCTCGTCATCTTCTCCGGCATCCGCGAGAAGCTCGCCTACGCCGATCCGCCGCGGTGCTTCCGCGGCATGGCGATCGCGCTTGTCACCGGCGGCCTCCTGAGCCTCGCGTTCATGGGCTTCTCTGGCCTCGTGAAGCTCCCCTACTAAAATCCCAGTCTCCTAGAAACCTAGAAATCTAGACACCTAGACACCTAGAATCCTAGACACCTCGAAAAGGACAAACTGCCATATGACAATTGCAATAGTGTGCATCGCCGGCGTGGGGTTCGTTGCGGCCGTCGCGCTCGCCGTGGCGGACCGTTACCTCAGCGTCAAGGAGGACCCGCGCATCGGGCTCGTGACCGCCGCGCTCCCCGGCGCGAACTGCGGCGGCTGCGGCTTCCCCGGCTGCGACGGCTACGCGCGCGCTCTCGTCGCGGGGACCGCGCCCAACGGCGCCTGCGCGGCCGGCGGCGACGCCTGCGCGAAGGAGATCGCGAAGATCCTCGGCGTGGAGGCGACGGCGACCGAGCGTCGCGTCGCGCTCGTCAAGTGCTGCGGCACGCGCTCGGAGGCGATCCGCGTCGGCGACTACAACGGCATCTGCGACTGCGGCGTCGCCGCGATGACGGCGGGCGGCGACAAGGGCTGCACCTACGGGTGCCTCGGCTACGGCGCGTGCGCGAACGTCTGCCCCAAGGGCGCGATCTCGATCCACGACGGCCTCGCCAAGGTGGACAAGCGCCTCTGCATCGGCTGCGGCAAGTGCGTGACCGCGTGCCCGAAGCACATCATCGAGCTCGTCCCCGCGTCGGCGACGATCCACGTCCTTTGCGCCAATCCCGACAAGGGCCCGGCGGTGCGCAAGGTCTGCGGCGTCGGCTGCATGGGCTGCCATCTCTGCGAGAAGAACTCCGGCGGCAAGGAGGCCGGGCACTTCGAGTTCCAGGGCTTCCTCGCCAAGGTCAACTACGCGAACCCGCCGGACGACGAGCAGATAGTCGCCAAATGCCCGGCCAAGTGCATGTCGGTCGACCCCCACTTCGAAACCGGACACTGAGAATGAGCGGTTTGACACGAGTGGCGCTGGCCTTGGCGACGACTCTTGCGTGCGCAGGTGCGCGCGGGGTCGCGGTCGAGACGCGCTACTTGGCGAACGCCGGCGACGACGCGGCGGACGGGCGGACGCCGGCAACGGCGTGGCGCACCTTGGCGAAGGCCTCCGCGGAGCTGCCGGGGGGCGCGACATTGTGTCTGAAGAGCGGGGACGTCTTCTACGGACAGCTGCGTCCGGCAGCGGGACTGGATGCGCGGCGTCCTACCGTGGTGACGAGCTGGGGGGAGGGGCCGAAGCCTGTCATTTCCGCGACGAAGAACCTGCGGAGCGATCCGTCCGCCTGGGAGGATCTGTCGCACTGCTTCTGGCGGATCGACCTTTCCAACCCATCGAATTACGAGGGACTCGTCTCGACGGACTGCAATCCAGGCTTCCTGCTGGTGGATGGCGCGCTGAAGCCGTGGCGTCGGTATTGCCGCGCTGATCTCGTCTCGCCGTGGGATTTCTGTGGCACGGATGGCTGGCTGTACGTGCATGCGGACGAGAATCCGGCGAAGCTGGCGAAGGACATCCGCGTGGCGCTGCGCGTATACTGCGTCCAGTTCGGCTCGTTCACCGTCATCAGCAACATCGCGGTCCGCGCGACGGGCGCGCACGGCATGCATGCCGGCTGGGGCCATTCGGTTCGCGACGTCCGCATCGCGGACTGCGATCTCGAGAACATCGGCGGATCGGAGCTGCCGGGGTTCGAGAAGGAACGGGGATTCCGCGTTCGCTTCGGCAACGGCGTCGAACTGGGCGGCGACGCCGAGAACGTCATCATCGAGCGCTGTTCCTTCCGCGGCGTCTACGACGTGGCCTTTACGATGCAGGGCTATCCGAAGAAGGGCTGGCGGAACGTCCTGTGCCGCGATTGCACGATGACGGACTGCAGCCAGGCGTTTGAGGTCTGGTGCCGGAAGGCTCCGAAGGGCGTGGGTTTCGCGAACTGTTCCTTTACGGGAAACCGCACTCTGCGTGTTGGCGGCGGTTGGGGCGAGACGGCCCGTCCGTGCCGGAAGGCGGCGACGCCGCTCCTCGTCTATGCCATGGAGACCGATTCGGTTGACATTGACGTTTCGGGCAATGTCTTCGAGGAGGCGCCCCACGGGCTCGTCTATTGCAATGCGCATAATGGCCAAGGGCAGTCGCTGCCAGACGGATATCGCATCCATGACAACGTCTGCAAGAAGATCGGCCTCGGGAAGGAGAAGACAAGATGAAGACGGTCAAAAGTCCGTTTAAGTTCAGGGGCGGGGTCCACCCCGACTACAACAAGGAACTCGCGCGCGGCAAGGCGATCGAGCGGATGCCGGTGCCGGCGGAGCTGGTCGTCTCGATGAGCCAGCACCTCGGCGCGCCGGCGAAGTGCGTCGTCAAGGCCGGGGACTTCGTGACGCGCGGCCAGCTCATCGGCGAGAAGAACGGCTTCATCTCCGTCCTCGTGCGTGCGCCGGCGGACGGCCTCGTCAAGGCGGTGGAGAAGCGTCCGGGACCGACCGGCGCCAAGGCCGACGCGGTGATCCTGGACACGACGGCAGAGGCGCCGGAGGGCGCGGTTCCAGGCGTTTCGCCCGTTCTTGCGCCGCTCGACTGGAAGACGGCCTCGAGGGAGGAATTGCTGAAGCGCGTCGAGCAGGCGGGCATCTGCGGCATGGGCGGCGCCGGCTTCCCGACCGCCGTCAAGCTCAACCCGCCGCCGACCAAGCGCTGCGAGTATTTGGTCCTGAACGGCGCGGAGTGCGAGCCGTACCTGACCGCGGACTTCCGCGTGATGCTCGAGCGCGCCGACCGCATCCGCGTCGGCGTGGAGATCATGCGCAAGATCCTCGGAGGACCGGCGGTGAGGATTGCGGTCGAGGCGAACAAGCCCGAGGCGATCGCGGCGATGGAGAAGGCGTTTGCGGACATCGAGGGCAACGTCGAGATCGTCGTCCTCCCCGTCCTCTATCCACAGGGAAGCGAAAAGCACCAGATCTACGCGACGGTCGGGCGCGTAGTCCCAGAGCCGCCGGCGCTGCCGATCGACGTCGGCTGCGTGGTGGAGAACGTCGGCACCGTCGCGGCGATAGCCGACGCGGTGGAGAAGGGCGAGCCGCTCCTCGAGCGCGTGACGACGGTGAGCGGCGACGCGGTGGTCGAACCCAAGAACATTCTTGCGCCGAGCGGCACCAAGTACTCCGACCTGGTCGCGTTCTGCGGCGGCGAGAAGGAGCCGCCGGCCAAGGTGATCTCCGGCGGCACGATGATGGGCTTCGCCGTCTCGACGCTGGAGATCGGCACCACCAAGACGACCTCGGGGCTGCTGCTCCTCTCGAAGAAGCGCGTCTTCCAGTACGCGTCGGGCGCGTGCATCGGCTGCGGCCGGTGCGTCCGCGCCTGCCCGATGAACCTCAACCCCGCGCTCATCTCGCGGGTCGTGGACGCGAACGACGTCAAGGCGGCGGAGGACGCGCACGTGATGGACTGCATCGAATGCGGCGCGTGCAGCTTCGGTTGCCCGGCCTACCGCACCATCACCCAGAGCTGCCGCCGCGCCAAGGCGTCCATCCGCGCCCGCATCGCCGCAGAGAAGGCCAAGGCCGCCGCCGCGGCCGCAAAGTAGAGAGCAAAGACACCGAGTCAACCCGTGGCAAAGAAGCAGAAAAAGGTGAATTTGGAGCTGGAACCGCAGAAGTCGTCTGCGGCGCAGTTCCTCACCTACATTGCCTCCGCGGGAACTGGCGGGGAAAAGTACGAAATCCGCTACGAGGACGAGAACATCTGGATGAGCCAGAAGATGCTCGCGGCGGTGTATGGGGTGGAGGTGCCGAATATCGCATATCACTTGCGCAAGCTTTTTGCAGATGCCGAGCTGGACAAGAGCGCAGTTATTAAAGAAATTTTAATAACTGCCGATGATGGCAAGAGATACGCTGTCAACCACTACAATCTGCAAGTCATAATCGCTCTCGGTTTCAAGATTGACTACGACCGTTATCTTCTTGCCCTCGAGAAAGAGGTAACGCGGCAAGGCAAATGCGGGGAAGGAGAGAAACGGTGAAGATAAAACTGATTTTTGTAGTTCTTGTCTGTGCCATTTTTGCGGGCGAGGCCTTGTCGCAAAGTGCCGCCAGAGAAGGAAGTATTCCAGGTGTGACGGCAGCGTTCATTCCATTCCCTGAAAAGGACAAAATCAAATTCGAAGACGCGGTTGAACGTGCGAAGGAGAACGATCCAAAGGCGTATTATTGGTTGTCGTATTATTTCTTTAATGGTGATGGTGTGGAGCGGGACGCAGTGGCGGGCGGAAAGTTTTTGCAGACAGCGGTAGGGCTCAAGGACCCGAATGCGTGTTACCTTGCAGGTTTGTATTTCGAGGTCTATGCTCTTCGTGATGAGGATGATCTGTTCGAAGGCTATGCGCATTTGCCGGAGAATATGCGGAGAAGTATTTTTGATGTCGCCAGGGTGCTTACATTAAACTATATTAATTTGGCGGCATTGAAGATGCCAGATGGTGTGGTTTCTGATCTGGGCGGGGGGCATTTTTCATACACGAATGATGTTGCTAGTGGATATGTTGTCGATCTGTATTTGACGGCCGTGAATGGAGGTTTGACTTGTGCGACGAACGACATTGTGCGGCTGAAACTATTATCTACTCAATGCCGCGAACGCATTGCGGCTAGAGTAGTGGCAAAGGAGAAGGAGCGTGCCAGGAGCGCCGCCGCGCTAAATTTGTTGGTTGACCCCAACAAGGAGGCTGAGGAGGCTCGACAACAGGAGGCGGCAAAGGAAGAGGAGTTGGCTCTCCGGCAAGCGGAATTGGAGCGCGAGCGCCAGGCGGAATTGGAACGCAAGCGCCAAGAGGAGGAGCGTAAGAAACAATGGGAGTATTGGAGTACATGGCCGAATGGTCTTGGTGAAGAATATGACAAACTTGTTTTGGACGCGGAAAAGAAGTTTAATTGTGTGATTGATAATTCGGGTGATTTTATGAATGTTTGGATATGTGGCGGTGACAAATCGCTTATCGTTGGTATCACTGGCAACTGGAGACATGATAGGTATTGCAAAATTGATCCTGATGGGAAGATCGTTACATGGACCTCGCGAGAAGAGGATTTGGAGGAACTCAAGTGGTTCAAAGAAGAGGAAGCAAGACGCCTTGATGAATTAAGAACCAAGTGGGCGGAAGGAAGGGGAATGTCGCTTGAAGAGGCGAATAGAAAATATGATGAGTGGTTGAGGTCGTCATCGCCGTGTCCTTTCCCTTCTAGGCGAAGTCCCCTCATGCGCCGTGCCGGAGCAGCTCTTAGGGGTCATGGTAAATGACCTGAAACGCAGAATGTTAGAAAAAGGAGAAAACCGAAGAGGTAGTCTATGAAACCGAAGGAAACAGCGGAACACTACATACTGAGCTCGTCGCCGCACGCGCACGGGCGCGCGAGCGTGTCGCGCATCATGCTCGACGTGATCATCGCGCTTTTGCCGACGACTGCCGCGGGCATCTGGTTCTTCGGGATGCCGGCGGTCTGGACGATCGCGACCTGCGTCTCGACCTGCATCGTCACGGAGGCGCTGTGCCGGCTCGCGATGAAGCGCGAGAACACCATCGGCGACCTCTCGGCCGTCGTGACCGGACTCCTGCTCGCGCTCAACCTGCCGGCGGGGCTGCCGCTCTGGATGGCGGTCGTCGGCTCGGTGTTCGCGATCGGCGTTGCCAAGCAGGTGTTCGGCGGGCTCGGGATGAACCCGTTCAACCCCGCGCTCGCCGCGCGCGCGTTCATGCTCATCAGCTTCACCGGTCCGATGACCACCTGGCTCAAGCCGTTCTGGTGGAAGACGCCCGAGGCGATGACGACCGCGACGCCGCTCGCCGTGATGAAGACCTGGTTCGGCGCCGAGGCGATGTCGTCGGCGACGCCGCACGGGCTCTGCAACGCCGCCTGCAAGGGCGTGCCCGGCCTCTGGGACATGGCGATCGGCAACATGCCCGGCTGCATCGGCGAAGTGTCGGCGATTGCAATCGCGGTCGGCGCGGCGTATCTCCTCTGGCGCAAGGTGATCACCTGGCACATCCCGGTCGCCTTCATCGCGACGGTGTTCGTCTATTCGCTGATCGCGGGCGGCGCGCCGGCGACGATGCAGGTCCTCACCGGCGGCGTGATGATCGGCGCGTGCTTCATGGCGACGGACTACGTCACGAGCCCGATCACCGCCAAGGGCAAGCTGATCTTCGGCTGCGGCTGCGGACTCGTCTGCATGCTCATCCGCCAGTTCGGCTCCTATCCCGAGGGCTGCTCGTTCGCGATCCTGATCATGAACGCAGTCTGCCCCCTCATCAACCGCTGGACCCAGCCCAAGCCTTTTGGAGCGAAGTGATATGAAGAAGATACTTAGTCTCGTCGTCAGCCTCACGCTCATCAGCGGCGTCTGCGCCGCGGTGCTTGCGTACGTGAACGGCATCACCGCCGAGCCGATCAAGGCCACGGCCGCGAAGGCGCGCGAGGCGGCGAAGGCGGCCGTCCTCTGCGGCGAGGACGGCTTCACCGCGGAGGGCCGCTGCAAGGACGGCTACGGCGGCGACATCGTGCTGATGGTCGGCTTCAAAAAGGACAAGAAGACCGTCATCTCCTACAAGGTGCTGCAGGCGTCGGAGACGCCCGGCCTCGGGATGAAGCTGAAGACGCCCGAGTTCGCCGGGCAGTTCGCCGGCAAGGACGCGACCTCGCTCAAGGTGAAGAAGGACGGCGGCGACATCGAGGCGATCACCGCCGCCACCATCACCTCGCGCGCCGTGTGCCGCGCGATCGAGGACGCCCGGCGGAATCTCGCCGAGGCGCAGTAGGCGCGATGGCCAAGGGAAGAGCTGCGGTAAACGCCGAGTACGCCGGGCTGCGCCTCGCGTGCGGGCTCGTGAACGCGCTTCCCTACTGCTGCGCCGCGGCGCTCGCCCGCGCCGCGGGCTGGATCCTCGTCCGCGTCTTCGCCTTCAAGCGCCGCCGCACCGAAGGGCGCATCCGCTCGGTGTTCCCGGAGATGTCCGCGCGCGAGGTGCGCCGCGTCGCCGTCCGCTCGCTCCAGAACATGCTCCTCAACGCGGTCGAGATGATGCGCGCGCCGAAGCTCGGCCGCAGGTGGATGGACCGCCACGTGAAGGATGGCGCGCTCTACAAGGACAGGCTCCAGGCGTATGCCGACGAGGGACGCGGCGTGGTGGTTATGGTTCCCCATTCCGGCAACTGGTACATGGCGGCGTGGTCGATGGCGGTCTACGGACTCAGGCTCTTCGCCATCGCCGCGCGCCAGCGCAACCCGAAGATCGACGCGTGGATGAACCGCCAGTACGGCGCGGTGGAGGTGCTGGACCGCGACTGCCGCGACACGCTCGCGAAGATCCGCGCCGGGCTCGAGGCGGGGCGCGTGTTCGCCATCCTGCCCGACCTCAGGGTGCGCAAGCGCGACGTCGAGGCGGACTTCTTCGGCGGCAAGGCCAACGTCAGCCGCGCCGGCGCGATGTTCGCCGTCCGCTGCGGCTCGCCGGTGGTGGTGGCGCAGATGATGCGCGAGGGCTCCCGCCACGTCTTCAACCATATCGCCACTCTCCGCCCCGACCCAGCCGCCGTCGACCCGCGCGCCGAGGCGGAGCGGATCACGCGCGAGGCGATGTCGCTCATCGACCGCGAGGTGCGCAAGCGCCCCGGCGACTGGTACTGGTACAACAAGCGCTGGATTCTGGAGCCGCCGGAGAGATGAACCAGTCGATGTCCATAACCGCCGCGCAGCAGCAGAAGCTCGCGATCTCCGGCCGCCAGATGCAGGGGCTGAAGCTGCTGGCGATGTCGCTGCCGGAGCTGCGCGCCGAAATCGCCGCGGAGATGAGCGCCAACCCCGCGATCGAGGACATGGACCATCCGCTCGAGACGCCGCTTTCCGAGGTGGAGGCTAAGCTCGACCGCGAGCGGGAGCAGGACGAGCCGGACTTCCCCGAGGACGGCTACGAGCCCACCGTCGGGCACGACGAGGAGGCTGCCGAGCGCCGCCAGGCGTTCTTCGACAACCTGGTCAAGGAGGAGACGCTGCAGGGCCACCTCGTCGAGCAGCTGCCGCTTTCCGACATCGACCCGGCCGACTTCCCGATGGCCGAGGTGCTGATCGGCGACCTGGACGAGAAGGGGTATTACAAAGGCTCGCTCGCCGACGTGGCGATGGCGTTCGGCAAGAGCGAGGACGAGGTCATTGCCGTGCTTGCGAAGATCCGCGACCTCGACCCGCCAGGCTGTGGCTCGCGCACGGTGGAGGAGTGCCTCCTCTCCCAGCTCGAGTCGATCGCCGACCCTGCCGTCCGCGAGGACGTCCGCAAAATCGTCTCCGGCCACCTCGCCGACATCGAGGCCGGGCGGACCGACGCGATCTGCAAGGCGCACGGCTTTTCCAAGGAGCGCTTCGCCGCCGCCATGGTCGCGCTCCGTTCGCTCGACGGCCGCCCCGGGCGCCAGTTCCCCAGCGAGCGCGAGCGCGTCGAGTTCGTAAACCCGGAGATCCACGCGCGCAAGCTCGACGGCCGCTGGATCGCCGAGACCGACGAGCGGTCGCTCCCGGAGATCCGCTTCTCGAAGTCGTTCGAGGCGCTGCTGAAGGACAAGAGCCAGACCGCCGAGACCAAGGCGTACGTGCGCGAGCGCATCGCCTCTGCGCGCGCGCTCCGCGAGGCGATCGAGAAGCGCCGCCAGACGGTGAAGGACATCGCGCAGGCGGTGTTCGACCGCCAGCAGGACTTCTTCGAGCGCGGCTTCGGCGCGCTGAAGCCGCTCACCGAGCTCGAGGTCGCCGCGTCGGTCGGGGTGCACGGCACCACCGTCTCGCGCACGGTGCGCGACAAGTACGCCGAGACGCCGTACGGCACCATCGAGCTGCGGCGGTTCTTCTCGACCGGAGTGAAGACCGCCGCCGGCGAGACCGTCTCGCAGGAGGCGGTGCTGGGCAAGCTCAGGGAGATCGTGGACGGCGAGGACAAGTCCAACCCGCTGTCGGACGAGAAAATAGCCGCCGAGCTCAAGGCCGCGGGCTACCCGGTGGCGCGGCGGACGGTCGCGAAGTACCGCGACAAGCTCGGCATCCCCGGCCGCAACGACCGCGTCATCGCGTAGGGATAGTTGGAACTCCGATGGTTGGGGCTCCCGCTACCGCTCCGCAGCTTCGCATCTGCCAACCCCAATACTGATGATATCATGACTTTGTTTTTTAACTGGGGCTCCGCCCCAGACCCCATGAGCCCCCTGCGGCGAAGCCGCAGATATAAAACAAGGTCAGTATGGCCGTGTAAGACGAATGTCAAATGCGAAGCATCGACCATTCTGCGGAGCGGTAGCGAGAGCCCTACGGATCGGAGTTTATAATCACGAACCACGAACCGCAGATATGGTATAATACGCGCAAACAAAATTCCTGAAGAACTAAAAAGAAAGGAAGGCAGAAATGAAGGAACAGGCTGCGGACGCGGTTCGTCCGGTGGTGGAGTGGCTCCAGACCCAGGGGCTGGTGCTGGGGTCGCGCGTCATAAGCGCGCTGCTGATCCTGCTGGTCGGCGCGTTCGTCATCAAGTGCATTTCGGCGTTTCTCCGGCGGACGCTGGAGCAGCGGGTGAAGGGCGAGAACGAGATGCTGGTCAAGTTCGTCACCTCGGTGGCGGTGAAGACCTGCTGGGCTTTCCTCTTCGTGGTGGTGCTCGGCCGTCTCGGAGTCGAGGTGGGACCGCTCGTCGCCGGTCTCGGCGCCACCGGCCTCATTATCGGCTTCGCCTTCCAGGAGTCGCTCGGCTCGCTCGCCGCGGGCATCATGCTCGCGCTCAACAAGCCGTTCAAGGTCGGTGACTTCGTGACCGTCGCCGGCTTCGAGGGCACGGTGAAGGCGCTGGACATGATGGCGGTCACGCTCGCGACCGGCGACAACCGCCGCGTCACCATCCCGAACAAGTCGGCCTGGGGCTCGCCGATCGTCAACTACACTGCGCTTGGGATGCGGCGTGTCGATCTCCTCTTCAGCGTCGCCTACGGCACCGACCTCGCCGCGGCGCGCGCGCTGGTGCTGGAGACCGTCTCCAAGGTTCCGGGGACGCTCGCCGATCCCGCGCCGGTGTCGATGGTCTCGGCGCTGGACGAGAGCTCGATAAAGATCGGCGCGCGCGCGTGGTGCCGCAGCGGCGACTACTGGGCGGTCTACAACGGCGCGGTGGAGGCGGTCAACAACGCCTTCGTCGCCGGCGGCATCTCCCAGCCCTTCCCGCAGCTCGACATCCACACCAAGCCCTAATCCATCTTCATTCTTGCTGTCGTAAGCTTGCCGTCCCCCGGGCTCCCCCGCCTCCCCGCCCGCCTCCGCGCCCGCCTCCGCTGGCGGCTGATTACTGGCTGCTGATTACTGGCTGCTACCACCCTCCCTTGCTGTCGTACGCTTGCTGTCCCCTCAGGCCAGCGTGCCTCCGCCCCCGCCAGCGTCTTGCCCGGCGGCGTCCCTGCCGCCTCTCCCCCGCCCCTCTACCCCCCCCAAAAAAATAGCCCCCCCCCTTGACCTTCTTGCCTCAAATTTGTTACAATACCGCATTGTGCAATTTAGCACAATGCTATCTTGCATAACTCACCCATAGATTATCAAGGGAAAGGTTTGGCAAGTCATGAGCCCGTTCAAATACGGATGCGCTGTCAGCAATGAATTCTTCTGCCCCCGCCCAGAACTGGAGCGGCGCCTGCGCGAGCATGTCTTGTCGGGCCAGCATGTCGCCGTCGTCGGCCCCCGCCGCACCGGAAAGAGCTCCCTTGTCCTTGAGACGGTCCGCAAGGTGAAGGGCGTGGCGCTGTTCCACGCCGATTTCCTCAGCGTGCGCAGCCGGGCGGAGCTGTGCAATCGCCTTGTCGCGTCCCTGTCCCGCCTTGAGCGCACTGATTCCTGGGTCGCCAAGGTCATGAAGACCCTGATGCGCCTCCGCCCCGCGCTTACCGTCGATCCCCGTGACGGATCCCCCGCCATTGTCATCGACTCGCGGGAGGCGGAGTCCCCGGGCTCGCTCGACTGCGTCCTCGACGCGCTTGCAGCCCAGACCTCCCGCCGCAAGATCTGCGTGGTCTTCGACGAGTTCCAGGACATAATGAACGTCGAGGACGGCGAAAACGTGCTTGCCGTTATGCGCTCGCGCATCCAGCTTGACTCTCGCACGCCGTACATCTTCCTCGGCAGCGTCCGCCGCCGCATGCTCGACATCTTCCTCGACCCCTCCAGTCCGTTCTACCACGGCGCCGCGATGCTTGAGGTCGGCGAAATAGCCGCTGACGACTTCTACGCCTTTCTCCGTCGCCGTTTCGCCAGCGGCCGCCGCACCTTCCCCCGCGATGCCTTTGACGCCATTGCCGCGGCGACGCGCAGCACCCCGGGCTACATCCAGGAGGTTTGCGATGCACTCTGGCAGTCCAGCTCCCGTGGCGACCGGCTGTCCTCCGCCGACATTCACAAGGCGCTTGACGTCATCTTCGCCAGGGAAGGGGAGCTCTATTCCTTCGCCATCGGGCGGCTGACCGCGTTGCAGGTCCAGGTGCTGACCGCGATTGCGGTTCATGGTGGCAAGGGCGTATACTCCGGCGACTTCCTCCGCGCCGCCAATGTCAAGAGCACGGCTTCGGTTCGCAGGGCGGTTCAGCGCCTGGTCGACGACGGCCTCGTCGTCTCGGCATCCGGGGAGTATCTGATCGACAATCCATTCTTCGCCGAATGGCTCAAACTCCGCTAACCGCCATATCCCCCCCCCCCAGCCCCCCAAATCCTGTCAATCCTGTTAATCCTGTCAAAATCATCAACCCGCCCCCAACCGCGGCCGATTGCCGATTGTCGCTCGGCACTCGCTTCGCTCGGCTATCCCCTCGCTCCCTATGGGTCGCTCGGCCCTCACTGCGTTCGGCGGCTACCGCGCAGCGGAGGCGACGACAATCGGAATCGGACGCCAATTCCGCGAACTCTGCGACAATTGCTCCAAGCTCCAAGCTCCCAAAATTCCGTATAGACGGCAGGAACAAGATTATGATATAATACCAGCGCTCTCCGGGATTGAACTCCGTGGCAACGGGGGTAGGAACGGGAGCCGTTGATGAGCCGTTGGGTTGAAACCGAAGGAGCCCTGCTGAGAACGGATCGAAAAGCCTGAAGGGTGGGCGGACGGTCCTGGAGGGGGTGTCGATCTCGGGAACCGCGGCCGCCGATTGGGAACGTGATGGGGGAGGCCTCCTCCGCGGGCTTGAGCGCGAAAGCGCGGCCTAAGCGTCGTCGGCATCGGGCGAGGCATCGCCTATTCCGAAAATGCGACCGTTGGCGTATTGTATCCTGTGACCGGCGTTCGGTCACGCAATCCGCCGACACACGCAAGAGAAGGAATAGGACAATGAAGAAACCGGCCCAACTGCAGGCGATCGACATCGCCGCCGTACAATCCCGCATGCTCACAATCCGCAATCAGCAGGTGCTGCTCGACCGCGATGTCGCCGCGCTGTATGGTGTGGAGACGAAGGAGATCAACCAGGCGATACGAAACAATCCTGGGAAATTCCCCGAGGGATTCGTATTCCAGTTGAACGGACAAGAGTTTGAAAATTGGAAGTCAAAAATTTTGACCTCCAATTTGTCATCAAGGGAGATTGCCACCATCAAGATGGGAGTGCGTCGCGCCCCGTATGCTTTGACCGAACGCGGTCTTTACATGCTGGCGACGATCTTGAAGGGCGAGGTGGCTACGCGCGCAACGCTTGCCATCGTGAACACCTACGCCCAGGTGCGCTCGATGGTTCGCGACATGGAAGCGATCCAGACGGAGAAGGCGGGGTCGCCGGAACAGGCGAACATGCTCACCCGGGCCGGGCACAAGCTTGCGGGGCTGATCGGCGACAATCTCTCCACCGTATCGCGGAAGACGACGATTGAGCTGAATCTCGCGCTGCTCAAGATCACGCACGAAGTCACGAAGGGAAAGGAGATCCTTTCCCCATTTAAATCCCAGAGCGAAAGGAGGAAATGACAATGAAGTATGAGTTTCAGGTTCGTATGCAACAGCGGCATTTGAAGGCCATTGTCGGAGCACTCAGGTTCCGGCAGCCACGAAGCTGGCCACTGGCGCTATAGCACTGTGCGCCCATTGGTTCCAAGTGTTCCGCTAATGGAGATTTCAAGATGCGTGTGAGTCATAACGGATTCAAGTTTCCACCCGCCCCTTATGCCCCAGGGCGAGCGCGCGAAGCCGCCTCGGGAATTTTCGTCGCATAGTTCGCAAAGATTGCGAGCGAAAGCAGATTGTCGTCGCCCCCGCTTTGCGGACAACAATCTGTTTCGCTCGCGGCTTCCTTTCGCGCAATCACGCCCATAGCCGCGGCCGCTTGCCGATTGTCGCCCGCGCTAGCGCGGGAGGCGACGACAATCGGAATCGGCCGCAATCTCCTTTGCGTCTTTTGCGACTAAAAGCCGCCGCGCCCTCGCCCTTCGTATTCCCATATAGGCCTGGGCGAAGTTTCCCTCGCGGCTCCCACCCGCCTGCTTCCCGGAGCTCCGCCCAGCGGCGAGGCGGGGAGGGGTGTGAGTGAGGAGACGGGTGCGACTCGCCGTGTGAGCGATCTTGTGCGCAACCGGTGATAGGATTCAGGCTGCCAGGGTAAACCAGGCTGGTTGTTCTAAGTGCGGAAGGCGACAAAGTCACCCGCGACGAGACCGAACACCCGCTCCCCGCCGAGCCGCAAATTTTTTTACTTACCCCCCTTGACAGCTTCTCATCAGATAGGGTATAATACGCACCAGAAACTTGGGAGAGGTGTAGTTTGTGCAGACGTTGAGCAAGTGACTCGATGCTGATGCAAGCCCGCTGAAGCCAAGAAAACAAAGGAAAAAAGCCATGAAGAAACTAATGTCCATTGCGAGCGCAATGCTCTGCGTGACAGCACTGGCCGCGCTCGATCCCGCCGCCACATCCCTCACTTCCGGCGTTGTGGGCTATTCTGGCGTCGAAAGCGCCGAGAACCGTGCGCCTCTGATGGGTGCGATGTTCCTCCCGATTTCCGGTGCCAGCACCTACGATCTCCGCGAGTGCAAGATCATCGGCGACGGCGAATACTGCGACCCGGGTCTTGAATTCATTCGTATTCTCAATCCAAACAGCCTCGCCAATACCGCTCGTTACACCTACATCTCCAAAGAGTGGATGGAAGACAACTTTAATGATGACTCCGAAGAGTATCTCGCTCAGTTCGCTTGGGCGATCGGCTGGTGGAGCTATGTTCCGTTCACTGATTATCAAGCGATAATTGAGGATGATGATGACCAGGACAACCCTCTCCGCGTCACTTCCGCCATCACCATTGGCGTCGGCACTGCCTTCATTGGCAATTTCAGCGATGCGCATTCGCTGCGCCTCGTCTCCAATGGCGGTGTCCCGGTTACCTCGACCGGCATCGCTACTGGCGAGAACCGTGCGCCGTTGATTGCCAACATCCGTCCTGTTGCCACCTCGCTCTTCAATATGACCATCACCGGTGAGGACGCGAGCGGCGAGTACTGCGATCCTGGCTTGGAATTCATCCGCGACCTTGATCCGAACAGCCTCGCTAATGTTGCTCGCTACACCTACATTTCTCGCGAGTGGATGGAAGACAACTTCAATGACGACACTCCCGAGTATCTCGCCCAGTTTGAGTGGGCAATCGGCTGGTGGAGTTATGTGCCGTTTACCGATTATCAGGAGATAATCGAGGACGATAATGACCAGGACAATCCTCTTCGCCTCACGGTTGATGTGCCAGTTCCCGCCGGCAAGGGTTTCATCGGCAACTTCAGTGACGCTCACTCGCTGAATGTCAACTTCCCGGGCGTTGTTGTTGACTAAGAATTTGATGTCAGGCAAAAAGTCTGACGCAAAACGAAAGGAAAAAACAATGAAGAAACTCGCAGTTGTGGTCGTTGCTGCTGTGTTGGGAATGTCCCTGCATGCAGCGACATTCGCATGGGGATCCAAAACACAAGCCTATGGTCCATCTGTTGCCAATCTCACCCCCGACGCCTCTGGCAACTATGCTGTCGGCACTGCAAACGCCGACCGCATGAAGGCCGAGGGCTCCAATCAGGGCGTTACCTGGACCTATGTAATGCTCCTGTCCGACGGAACCTATAATGAGACTATTGAAGGAACGATTACCACCTATTCCTCCAACAAAATTGCCCAGAACATTACGACAACAAATATTGATCTTCCTTCGGATGATAGCACGAAGAACATCTCTTGGGATATTGTCATTACCGGCACCAAGACGACTGAGGCGGGAACATACACCTATGTTTCAAATCACATTATAGGTAATGCTGATTATACCAAACTTTCTAACCCAGAAATCAGCACTGTAGTGCCTACTTCATGGGACATCACGGTTCCTGGCCCGACTCCGCCGGTTGTCCCCGAGCCGACCACGGGCTTGCTCGTCCTCCTCGGCATCGCTGGCCTCGCCCTCCGCCGCCGCGCGTAATTGCTTAGGCACAGCAAAAGACAACCCGCCCGATCCCGGACGGGTTGTTTTTTATACCCATAATTGCCGCGTAAGGTGCTGCGTAGTGTTGGGGAATATGGACTTATTTCCTGGGGCTTGTTGCGGAATCGGGCTTCTTGTATTTGATCTTGATCGGCTCTGTCGGCATTTCGTGCACCTTGTCCCAAATCGCCTTTTGCACCTCGTTAGTCGGCATGGGTGCGACGCCTGCTTCGCAAGCTTCGCGATAAGTTCCATATTCGACAGGTATAATCCCAAGAGACTCAAATGACTGATTGACGGCAATATAGGTGTCCATTGCGACCCCAAGATCCGTAATACTGTCCAGGTCCTTAGGCGAATGTACAGGAGACATGCAGGAATTTGGTGCCTGCGACGTGTCAGATCCAAGGGCCCGATAAATGCCGCGTATAAGCATCTTTTGACAACGCGTCTCGAAGTTCGGGTTGCCTTTCTCGAGTGCGGCGACATTGATGAACGACCATCTTTGTTCGCTCGCTGCCAACGCCATTGGATAGTCAGCGCGGCTGCCGACAAACACGACTGCGTTGGCATTCGCCAATGCCACCGCGTTTTCTGCGGTCTCGACCGAGAACCGGCTGCCTTTCTGCCGCACCACATCTACATGGAACGACTTGTTAAACGATTCGAGCGCCTTTTCCATTGACGCCCAGTTAACCCCAGACTCACAGTCCACCACTGCTATTCGTCCTTTGCCAGCTAGCCGAACCGTGCCGCCTTCCTTCGCCGCATGGTCGGCATGCAATACGAGCATGCTCGCAATTGCCCAAACTAGTACCAAGTTTCTGCTTTTCATCTTGTCACTCCTCATACCTTGTTTTAGTCGTTGCCCCATCTGGCGTCGTTTCCAGTCGGGCGTTTATCTCTTCGATTTCGTCATCCGGCAAGTCCAGGTGGTCTGCGCCGAACTCATCAAGTAGTTGGTTCGCCTCCTTGAGATACGTTTCAATGTCGTTGGCGGTGCCAGTTTCCTTAATCTTGTTGAAATCTTCCTGCATAAGGTCGCGCCAGTCCGCAATCTTGTTCATTTCGTCGCGCATCGCTGTGATTATCTCTGACGGCTTCTGCCCCTTGGCCATCCCAGCCTCAATTTGGCTCTTCGCCCTAATGACCGCGTTCTTGAGAATGACCGTGTCGTCTGGGTCGTCCGCGCCTATCATTATCGGCGTCTTGAGCGACTCGACGAAATCGTCGTCAAAGTCCTGTCCGAGTTCTACTGGGAGAAACCTTTCACCAGGCTTGGACGACAACAACCCGCCGATAATATTCTCCGCGCTGTTTGAGAATGCGGGCTTGGCGAAGAGCGGCCGTCCGCCAATCACGCACAAGTAATAGTCGCACCCCAAGACCGTAGGTGGAGGGGTGTTCTTCGTGCGCACAACCTTGTTTGTCGGCCCCGAATGACGCAGCTTGCTGGATGTCACGGCACAAGTGCCATCAGGAATGGCAACGATTGGTTTCGTTGTAGATTTCTTGTTGTTGTGCGCGGCGACTGATGGCGCAATGTGAGTTGTTCCCGACTCAGAATGGTCATGGAGGTCCGCAGATCGTCGACTGTGGCTCAGCCACAGCCAAAGACACGTCCCCGCAACAGCTATTGCCGCGATGGCGGACAGCCAGGTCGCAAGCCGCGATCTGTACACTGTAGCTCGTTGAGGACCGTAAACCGCGGGACGCTCCGGCGCCGCAGTTTCTCCACGCCCTCTGTCGCTCCCGTTCCAGCCCATAAAGTAGGACAGTCGTCAAAAAACAACCCGCCCGATTGCTCGGACGGGCTTGTTTTTGTTCTCGGCTTCTGTGCCGTTACGCGCGACGGCGACGAAGCGCCAAACCCGCGACACCGAGCAGCACGAGGAGACCAGTGGTCGGCTCGGGGACAACAGGAGGCGCCCATCCACCACCGCCACCGGCAGCCTCAAACACGCCATTTGCCCCATCAAAGTCACCTCCGCCAATCTTTTGAACACCGGAGGCCTCACTTGGATCGGTCATTATTGCAATATCATATACATTTCCTAAAGTTGTGACATCAAACTGGAAGCCATCTGACTTAAGCTCCTGACCACCATAGGAAATAATGACCTGACCATAATAAGTTGTATCCGAGGAGTTATCAACCACGATACTGCCGCTATCATCCATTGTCAAGCCATCATCCCAAGAATTCAGGCTTCCGGATGTAAGCAGAGTTGTCATTGCAGAGTCGCTGTAGATGTTAAGCAGGGCTATATAACCCGTATCACTTGGACCAAGGAGGTTAACGCCATCGGCATCCATAATGTAACCGACGTACCAATTGACAGATGCTGCATTCGCGAACACCGCTGTGCAAGCTATGACTGCCGCCATTATTAGTTTTTTCATTTGTTTTTCCTTTTCTTTTGTTGGGCGCTAGGCCTTAAGTACACCATCAAACACCGCGCTTGATAATTTCCTTTTCCTGCCGCCGCCCAGCACCAAATACTTTTTTACATCCCCAGAATGGATGCCGGCACCTTGATCTTAATGCAGACCCCCTTGCCAGCAGTCGGAGTTGTGAAAAGAAAGCCTTCGCCAGCGTCCACAACGATTTCCCCAGCGTCAAGAACCTCACTGTTGGCCGCCTGACCTGTCGTCGTATCTGATGTCTTATAGCACCAGCAGCCCGTTGCTCCTGAAACAGCCGAGACTTTTGCGTAATCCCAGAAATATGACTTCACATCGTCAAGTTTAAGAGATGTGGTCTGAAATCTCTGTATAAAGTTTGTCTTCTTCGTAACAGCCGTCAGTGTTCCGCCGACTTTCATGTCCGCAAGAGTGATTGGAACGGGAAACGGATTCGCAAAGAACATATACTTCACTTCCGTAAGACCAATAGTTTTAGAAATCGAAATGTACCCATCTTCATCCGGGACGGGCTTTATCACCTGTCCGGCAAACTGCAAACCAACACTCTTGTTGTCAGTGGGGCAATTGAAAAGAAATGCAGCTCCAGCAGGGAATGTGACATCATGTGGTACCTCCTCGTTTGCAACTTGACCAGTTCCTGTGTCAGAATTCTTATAGCACCAGCAACCAGTCTCGCCTGTGACAGCCGAAACCTTGGAGTAATCCCAAAAGAACGCATTGACGTCATCCAATTTCAGTGTGTCTGTCTGGAATAACTGAATGTAATTTGTTTTCTTTGTAACGGCAGACAAGGTGCCCACGATCTTCATGTCGTAAAGACGGAAGGTCGCGCCAGCTGCCCCAGGGGTGACAAACGGGCAACCATAGGTTTCGTACTTGATGCCGTTTGACTTTGCATGCTGATTGTAGCCCACAACTTCCGGTGGCAACAAAGTGGCTGATTATAGGGGCTGCGAGCAAAATTCCCGTGCAGTCGAAGTGCAGTAAACGGCAGTAAAACCGATGTCCGCGGCACCTTGCGCGGCGGTTTGCATGTTCATGTGATTATGGTGCGGACGAAATCGCGTAACTCCAAAGATAACAGCCCCCGAAAGAACCTAATCAACTGAGAATGCGTTTCCGCATGTCACAAA
>CACXRO010000019.1 GCA_902770045.1 uncultured bacterium | reverse complement strand
GGCAACGGAACATGCCAGTTCGAATCCAACGCGAAGGAAATTCCACGGCTCTTCATGCAGGACACCTATCTTGTCGCGAAGACGGCGATGTGCACGAACCTGACGCCGGTGAAGACGACGTCTTCGCTGCGGCAGCTCTCCGATGTCCTTCCCGCCAAGCTCGCGCCCGTCGGAGGATACAACCTAACGTACATACGCGACGACGCCGAGACCGCGATCTTCACCGAGGACGACGAACACGCGCCTGTCCTCGCGTTCCGCCGCGCCGGCGCAGGGCGGACTCTCGCATTCACCGGCGAGATGGCGGGAAAGCACGCAGCGCCCCTCATGACGTCGAAGGACGGCGCGGAAATCGCGACGGCCGTCGCGAGGTGGACGCTCGGAGACGGCGAGACGGAGCAGTCTGGCTTCCATTTCGAGCGGCGCGTCGAAGCGGGGGGAATACGCATCACGGCCGTCGCGGACGAGGCAAATCCGCTGACCGCAGTGCCGAACTCCGGACTTAGGCTCGTTACCCTTCTCGACCGAGGGGTGGGAATCGTCCGACACGCTCTCGGCGTTTGTTCCGCTCTACGGAAACGAAACTGCGTTCCCCATCGTGACGCTTCCGGACGGAAAGACGGTCGCGCTCGCGCCGGCGTGCCTTCCCCATCCGGCCGAGTTCCACCGGCATCACGACCCTGCGGCGGGCGAGCGCGCGATGAGGCGGCTTTCGGAACGCACGAAGGGGCGGGTGCGCACGTCATTCGACGACATCTGGGACGATCTCCCCGCAGTCCGCACGACCGTCCCCCTCGCGCCGTGGATATACACCTTCGCCGCCTTTGCGTTCCTCGCGTCCGTGTTCGTCCGCCGGCTCGGGCTATCCGGCACATGGCACTTCCGGCTTCCGCGGCGCGCGCCCAAGGCACCGCAAAAGAGCCGCACCACAGCACCTGCCGCGGCGCGCCCATCGAGTGCAAGGCCCGCAGATGCGCCTGCCGTCAACACGACGGCCGCGGCCCTCGCCCGCGTAAAGCGCGGCCGCAGGTAAAAAGTGCAATCTTAGGATTACGGCTTGAGATATCATGTCCTGCGGCTATTGACCAGCTGCGCTGAAGTGATTCAGCCAGCTGCGCTGGAAGTGATTCAGCCAGCTGCGCTGGAAGTGATTCAGTATTCAGCAACCAGCAACCAGTATTCAGCAAACAGTAACCAGTGAATGGTGGATGTCCTCTTTTCACTGGCTGCTGGCTGCTGGCCGCTGAAACACTAACACACCACCCCCTTGCGCGCTGGGGGGAGTTTTTGGTATACTACACACTGTTTTGCAACCCTGCTCGGGTGGTGAAATTGGCAGACACGCATGCTTGAGGTGCATGTGGAGAGATCCTTGCGGGTTCGAGTCCCGCCCCGAGCACCATTCAGAACGCCATGCTGCACGTAATCGCAACGCCGATCGGGAATCTGGGCGACCTTTCGCCTCGTGCGCTTGACGCGCTCAGGTCCGCGCAGGCCATCGCCTGCGAGGACACCCGCCGCACCTGGCAGCTCCTATCGCATTTCGGCGTGCCGCGCCCCGCGGAGATGTTCTCCTACCGCCAGGGCAACGAGGAGCGCGTCGAGGAGCGGGTGCTGTCGCTGCTCCGCGGCGGCGCGGAGGTCGCGCTCTGCTCCGACGGCGGCTACCCCGGCGTCTCAGACCCCGGCTACCGGCTGCTCCGCGCCTGCGCGCGCGAGGGCCTCGTCTACGAGGTTCTACCGGGCGCGTGCGCGGTGGAGGTGGCGCTGCTCATGAGCGCGCTGCCGACCTCCTCCTACACCTTCCGCGGCTTTCCGCCGCGCGGGCCCGGCGCGCTGCGCAACTGGTTTGCCGAGGACGCCGCGAGCGAGCATACGCTCGTTCTCTACGAGTCGCCCTACCGCGTCGGCGCCACGCTCGCGGCGGCGCTGGAGGTGCTTGGCGACCGCGAGGCCGCGGTCTGCGCCGAGCTCACCAAGCTGCACGAGCGCGTCTCGCGCGGCTACCTCTCCGACCTCGTGAAGGAGTTCGCCGGGGCGAAGGCGAAGGGCGAGATCGCGGTGGTGATCGCCGGTGCCAACCCCAAGTTCCGCCGCGCGCCGTCCGAAAATATGGTATAATCTACGCCGATGACGTACAAGTACCTATACCAGGACCGGCAAAACCGCAACTGCGAGGGCGAGATCAAGGCGCGGGACCGCAACGACGCCTACCTGCAGCTCCGCAAGCAGGGAATCCGCCCCTACCGCGTCATCGGCGACGATCCGCTCAACTGGCGGCCGTGGGCCATAGCGGCCGGCTACGCGGTGCTGCTCGCGCTCGTCTTCGTGCTGGCCGCGATGCTCGCCGGCCGCACTCATCCGTCCGCCCCGCCCGCGCCGTCGCTCTCGGCCGACGAGGCCGCCGCCTTCCGCGCGCGCGCCGTCGACGCGGTGTACCGCGCGCCGGAGGCGTTCCGCTACAATGTCTGGAAGGGCGTCAACGCCCGTCTCGCCGAACGCGGGCTCGAGCCGCTGCCGCGGCCCGAGGGCCTGCGGGACGAGGAGCAGTTCCCGTGAGGCTGACGCGCAGGCGCTTCGTCTCCGGCGCCGCCGCGGCCGCAGCCGCATGTGGGCTGGGCGCGACGGCGGGCTGCGATCTGCGTCCAGACGGAGCTTCAGAACCAAGAACGAAGAAAGGAAAAGGTATGCTCAAGGGAATAGATCCAGTTGTTTCGCCCGAACTCCTCAAGGCGCTTGCCGAGATGGGGCACGGGGATGAGATACTCTTCGCCGACGCCCACTTCCCCGGGCGCACCAACGCGCGCGAGCTCATCCGCGCCGACGGCCTCAGCGTCGACCGGGTGCTGAAGGGCGTCGCCCCGCTCATCGAGCTGGACAGCTACGCGACCCCGGTCATCATGACCGCGCCGGTGCCGGGCGACACGCTCGACCCCGACGTCGAGGCGCGCATCCGCAAGGCGCTCGACTACAAGGGCGAGATCGAGTTCGTCACCCGCGACGAGCTTTACGCCCGCGCCAAGCGCGCCTTCGCGGTCGTCCAGACCGGCGAGACGGCGAAGTACGGCAACGTCTTCGTCAAGAAGGGCGTCACCCCGGTAGGCTGAGGATGGGCGTCCTCGCATTGCCGGGCTTCGTGGACGTGCACGTCCACTTCCGCGACCCGGGAACGCCGGCGGCCGAGACGACCGCGACCGGGCTCGCCGCCGCCGCGCGCGGCGGATTCGCTGCGGTCGTCACCATGCCCAACACCTCGCCGGCGTGCGATTCCGCTGCGGTCATCCGCCGCCAGCTTGAGATGCGCGCCGTGCTGGGCGACGGCGCCCCGCTTCTGTTCCCCTCCGCCTGCATAACCAAGGGACGGCTCGGCGGCGAGGTGGCGGACCTCGAGGCGCTCGCCGAGGCCGGGGCCGCGTTCTTCACCGACGACGGCTCGTATGTGTGCGACGACGCGGTGATGGAAGAGGCGATGCGCCGCGCCGCCGCGCTGGGGCTCGTCGTCTCGCAGCACGCGCTCGACCCGCGGCTCGTGGATGGCGGCGTAGTCAGGGACTGTCCCCTTGCCCGCAGGCTGGGGCTGAAGGTGATTCCGGCCGAGGCCGAGGCGGCGGCGATCCGCCGCGACATTTCGCTCTGCCGCGAGACCGGCTGCCGGCTCCACGTCCAGCACATCTCCACCGCCGATGGCGTGGCGCTGGTGCGGGCGGCGCAGCGCGAGGGCCTCTCGGTCACCGCCGAGGCGACGCCGCACCACCTCGTCTTCGCCTGCGACGAGCTGGAGGCGGACGACGCGAACTACAAGATGGCCCCGCCGCTCGGCAACCGCGAGGACCGCGCCGAGCTGCGCAAGGCGGTGAAGGACGGCGTGCTAATGTTCGCGACCGACCACGCCCCGCACACCGCCGAGGCCAAGGCCGGCGGATTCGCCGCGGCCGCGAACGGCATCATCGGACTCGAAACCGCCGCGGCCGCGACCTACGCGGTGATGGTGGAAGGCGAGGGGATGGCGGTCGACGCCTGGGCCCGCGCCTGGCACGACCTGCCGCTTTCGCTGCTGCCGCGCGCCCTTGCGGAGCAGGTGACGGCCCAGAGCCGGTTTGAAGTCGGATCGCCGCGCCCGGTCGACGTCGCCGGCTTCGCCTCGCGCTCCCGCAACTGCCCCTGGAACGGCATGGAGTTCTCGCTCAGGCCATTGACGAGGTGAAATTCCGATGCCAACTGCAGTCATAGTCTTCATCTCCCTTTGCGGACTTCTTGTGGTCGGCAAGGTCGTGCGGATGCGGGTCCCGGTCCTGCAGCGCCTGTATCTGCCGAGCTCCGTCATCGGCGGCCTCATCGGCCTCGCCGTGCTGTCGGTCGCCGGGGACAAGGTGCCGCGCGAGGTCGTCGACGCCATGCGCAAGGTCCCGGGCTTTCTGATCAATGTCGTCTTTGCGACGCTTTTCCTCGGCAAGGCGTTGCCGAAGGTCAGGCGCATCGTCTCCCTCGCGTATCCACAGCTCGTGCTGGGCCAGATCATCGCCTGGGGACAGTACGTGGTCGGCCTTGGGCTCGCCGGCTTCGTGCTTTCGCACTGGTTTGGCGTGCCTCCGTGCTTTGGCAATCTCATAGAGATAGGATTCGAGGGCGGGCACGGCACCGTCGGCGGAATGCGGGAAAGCTTCGTCGCGGCAGGGTGGGAGGAAGGCGCGGCGCTCGGGTTCACCGTGGCGACGGCGGGCATGGTGGTCGGCATAGTCGCCGGCATGGCGATGATCAACTGGGCGCATGCGCGCGGAATAGTCGCCGAAGTGGTGCCGTTCGCCCAGCGGCGCCGGCACGAGCGAAGGGGGGTGCATCTCCGCCGCTTTCGTCCTTCTGCCGGGCTGCAGACGGTCATGAGCGATTCCGTGGATTCCCTTGCCTGGCATATCGCGGTGGTCGGCGTCGCGATCGCCATCGGGGTGGGGATTCTTTGGCTCATGAAGCTCACCGGATGGAAGGTGTTCGACGGTTTTCCGCTTTTCCCGCTGTGCATGATCGGAGGCATACTGCTGCAGTCTGCCGCGAAGTGGCTCGGCCAGGATCTGCTTGTCGACCACGGTCAGATGGAGCGCATCTCCGGGGCGTCGCTCGATTTCCTCGTGGTATCGGCGGTTGCGACGATCAGCGTTAGGGTGGTGGCGGACAACTGGGTGGCGCTGGCGGCGCTCGTCGTCGCGGGCGCGGCATGGAGCGTGTTCGCCGTGCTGTGGTTCGGTCCGCGATGCTTCAAGGAGGCATGGTTCGAACGGTCAATCGCCGATTTCGGGCAGGCGACCGGTGTGACCGCGACCGGGCTCATGCTGCTGCGGACAGTCGACCCCGACTCCAGGACGTGCGCCGCGGCGAGCTTTGGCTATAAGCAGCTGCTGCACGAGCCGATCATGGGAGGGGGTATATGGACGGCGTTTGCCTTCACGCTGGTGGTGGACATCGGCTGGCTCAAGGTGTTCATTATCTCCGTTGTGATGCTTGCCGTCTGGGTCTTCTGCGCCTGGCGACTGTCCCGCTCCACCGCCTCCCCCGCCCCAGCCCATTGAAACGGCATTGGGTCCTGGCGCTCTCCACGCTGAAGCCAGGAAACACGAAACACGTACCACGAATTTGGTATAATACGCGCATCGTGAGAACGTTCACGGCAAAGGAAAGGACGACTGATGGCGACGACTAAGAAGGCAAAGGCGAACATCGAGTTCATGCTGGTCAGGGCTGAGGTCAAGGGGGTGCCCGAGAAGGCGCTCCTGCGTAGCCGCAACATCGGACAGGTCGACCTGGTCTGGCCGCGGACCGGCGTCGCGAAGAAGTCCGGCGCCAGGGAGTTCGTCTTCAGGAGGGGCGTGTGCGACTTCACCGCCGAGCCGTGGACGAAGCGCGTCGTGTTCCGCGAGGAGGTCGAGGGCCGCTGCGGCCTTGCCGTCTCGATCACCGAGCCGGTGAGCGTCCAGAAGGTGCGGCGGTTCATCCGCCTCACGGCCAAGTACGCGCTCAAGATGGGGGCGGACTTCATGGAGAAGGCGATGGTCGGCTACGCGGACATCGCCTCGTCGCCCATCGATGCGCTGGCGGCGATGATCGGCGAGAAAGACGTGCCGGCGGTGATCGCGCATGGGGTGCTGGACGTAGTCGACCTGCCCGCCGAGGGCGAGGAGCGGACCGTGAGCGTCCCGCTCGTCCGTCCGCTCACCGGCAAGGCCGTAGGCTCCTTGACGCTTAGCCTAAGGGCGTGAACCTCTGCCTTTTCTTCGAGGGGACGGGGCAGGGAGTGGCGGGCAGGGCCACGAACGTGACCCGTCTCCGCGACCTCTCGGTCGACGACGCGCGGCAGCGTCTCCACCTCGAACCCGGCCCCGGCACGCGCTTCGGCGCCTACCTCCGCGGCAAGATCGCCGGCTCCGACTGGCGGGCTATCTTTCGCGACGCGCGGCGCTGGTTCGAGGCGAACTACGAATCGCTGCCGCCGGACGGCGTGGCGACGCGCGTGTACCTCTTCGGCTTCTCCCGCGGCGCGCTCCTCGCGCGTCACTTCGCCGCCTGGCTCGACAAGCTCGGGGTGGCGGTCGCCTACCTCGGGCTCTGGGATACCGTCGACTCGACGATCGGGCTCGACGTCGCCGAGGAATGTCCGTCCAACGTGGCTAGCGCCCGCCACGCCGTGGCGAGGGACGAGACGCGGCGGTTCTTCGGCTATGTGCCGCTCAAGGGCGGGAAGGGTCGGGTCGCCGAGGCTCTCTTCCCCGGCAGCCACAGCGACGTCGGCGGGCTCTACGACGACAACCACCTGATGGCCGACCTCGCGCTTGCGTGGGTAGCCGCCGGGGCGAAGCGGGCGGGCCTGCGCCTCCGGCGCGGTGCGGACATTGCCCAGCGCCTCGATGCCTCCGCGGTGGTCCTCCACGACCCTCATTCGCTCGCCTCGAACCTCTGGGGTGCGCTCGACCGCGTCCGGCGCGTCCTTCCCGGCCTTCGCCTCCATTTCCGCTGCAAGGGGCTGTGATGGCGCGCCTTGTCCGTGTCCCTCCCCGCCCGCTGACTTTGGCGGTTGACTGCGCGGCCGAGAAATTATATACTATCAACACACTCAACAAGACATTAACCGGTATGGATAGTGAGAGATTCGACCGGCTGCAGTTCAGGCAGCATCGTCAGCTAATGCGCAGACCCGAGCGGAAGGCTGGGATTTGCGACCTCGAGCCTTGTTTCCGGCCGGAGGTCACGCGATGAAGGTCTTCAAAGACGTCTACGACGCAGTGGTTCCGCTGGGCCAGTGGTGCGCGCCGACATTCTGCATAAAGGAGCTTGGTTTCCGGTCGGCGTCGGGTCCGTTCGACTGGATGGGTCGGGACGGGTCCATAGGCGCCTACGTCGGACTGCTGGTGGAGAACTTCTCGGGGTTCTTCCTCAAGGAGAACATGAAGAAGCTGGGAGACGTGCCCGGCGAAGGCACCGAGCACTGGAAGGACATGAAGCAGGGCTGGGAGATCCGTCACGAGTTCCGGGTCGGCGTTCCGTTCGACGTCAACTACGAGAACTTCCACGCCCTCGTGAGGAGGCGCGCCGAAAGGCTTTTCGGCCTGCTGCGGTCAGGTCGGCGGGTGCTGTTCGTCCATTGGCGCGCCGAAGGCCGATACAGTCCCGATGACGTCGTCTCTGCCATGCGTCGTCTCCGCGCGGCGTTTCCAGAAAGCGTTATCGACGCGATCGTCATCCAGACGGAGAAGTACGCCAAGGGCGTTTCGTACGAGGAGCCGGAGCCAGGCGTCGTGATTGCCACCGGAGACTTCTACGACCCGGCCCGGTACGACGTCGTCAGGGGGAACAAGAAGCTCGCCAAGTCCGTGCTCCGGCGCGTGCGCATGCGGGGCAGATGGAAGAACCTTCTGCGTCTCCAGATAGAGTCTATCAAAAGGCGCCTCTGCCGCCACAGGAAATCGCGCGGATGAAGCTTTCGGTGGTCATTCCCTTCTACAACCTCGACAGGTACGTGCGGCCGTGCCTCGACTCGGTGGCGTCCGCCGCGCGCGGCGCGGACACCGGGCTCGAGGTGGTCTGCGTTGACGACGGCTCGACCGACGGAACGCCTGCCGCGCTGGACGGGTTCGCGGCGGAGGACCCGCGCATCCGCGTCGTCCACAAGCCGAACGGCGGCGAAGGCAGCGCCCGCAACGCAGGCGTCGCCGCCGCCACCGGGGACTGGGTGACTTTCCTGGACGGGGACGACGTGTGGCTCCCGAACCATCTCGAAGTCGCCGTACCGATTCTCAGGCACCATCCGGAGGCCGACATCGTGGCGCTCAGGTACGCGGACTTCGACGACGGCGCCCCGCCACCGGCGCCGACCGGCGCAGAGGAGACGGTGTTTGACCTCGAGGAGTCGGTCCCGAGCGAAGTCGTGCTTGAAGTCGGGGTGTTTCCGACGTTCTTCCGCCGCGGGTTTGCCGTGCAGGGAAATTTCTCCTCTCTTCCGCTCGGCGCGGACAGGCTTTACATGGCGCAGTGCTTCGCGAAGGCGCGCATTGTCGTAAAGTGCGATGCGGTCGTGCACGGGTACAGGGTCCGCACCGGCTCGATGGCGCGGGCAGTCTGGAACGCGCGCAAGGTCGTGAGCCAGTGCGACTATGCTTTTGGCAGTCTAACGGCGTTGGCTGCAAGCGGAAAGAGGATCGGGCGCGAAGGACATGGTTATCTCGCGTCGCTGTGGCTGTCGGACGTTCCTAACCGGCTGGCGCGGCTGCCGTGGGCGGAGCGCAGTGTCGCATGGGAGCACTGGGTCCGCACGCTCGGCTCCGACTGCGTCCGCGCACTGCCGCGCTTCGACCGCGTGCGCCGCTTCCTGCGCGGCTGCTCGTCGTCCATGGCGCTTTCGCTGGCGGCTGCGCGGCTGTTCCGCAAGCTGGGCGTCTCGTAAAATGCTATAATACGCAAAACCAACCACTGTCCACCATGAAAGAATACGACTTAGCGTTCAGCCTCGGCTCGTTGTGCGGCGTCTCGCAGGCGCTTCGCGCCGCGGGGTTGCAGTATGCATCCTATCCGCTCGACTGGCTGGGGTCGCGGGACATTCGCCGTGTCACGAAGGTGGTCGCCGGAAACTTCGACAAGTGGTTTGAGAAGGAGGACTTTCAGCTTGTCGACGTGTGGCACAGTTCGGGCTTCGACACCCGCGCGTATCTGAACACGCGCACCGACTTCGGGTTTTCGCACGAGTTCCCGGATTTCATGCCGTTCGACGAGTCGTTCCCGAGGATACGCGAGACGTACGAGCGCCGCGTCGCGAGGTTCCTGAAGCGCGCGGATTCAGTCCGCAGGGTGCTTGCCGTTTTCATGGAGATGCCGGTGATGCCGCGCACGCCGGTCGAGGCGCTCGCTGAGGTGCGGCGGACGCTCATGGAGAGATTCCCGAAGGCGGAGATTGACTTGCTCTACGTTGGCGTGGAGCCGGGCAAGAAGGTGCCGGAGCTCGCGGAGGTTGCGCCCGGGGTGTTGACCGCCGACTACGACTATCGCAAGATCGTGGGCGGCGAGACGCTCCACTACGTCGAGTGGGGTCCGCTCGCGGCGTTATTGAGGGCCAACTTCCGCGTCCCGGACACGCGCACCGAGGAGGAAAAGCTGGATTTTTCCAGATTCGAGAAGACCTCGGCCGACCGGCGGTGGGGCCCGGACAAGTCGCGCTTCCGCCGCTGGCTCAACAAGCACCTGTACAAGACCTACCGGAGCATAGAGCAGGTGCTGATCCGTCGCGGGCTGGTGGAGAAGGACGGTCCGTTTTGGTTCTGGCCGGAATGGCGCGAGTGGAAGGGAGCTGGGAAGTGAAGGCGTACGATCTCATTTTCGGGCTTGGGGCCGGGTGCTCGGTTTCGCAGTCGCTGCGCGACGCCGGACTCCAGTTCGCCTCGTATCCGCTCGACTGGATTGCTGCGCCGGGAATCATGCAGGGCGTGGAGGCGATTGAGCGCGGCTTCGAGGGCTGGTTCGAGCGCGAGGACCTGAAGCTCTGGGATGTGCGCCACGAGGAGGGGGCGGTCCAGCGTGTATACTTCAACACGCGTACCCGCTACGGCTTCGCGCACGAGTTCACCAACTCCCGCCCGTTCGACAGGTTCTTCGATGAGGTGAAGGCGAAGTACTTGCGCCGCGCGGAGCGGTTCATGAAGGCGCTCGGCGAGGCAAAGAATGCGCTCGCGATCTACCACGACCTGTCCACGCGCCTGCGCATCCCAGACGAGACGCTTGTCGAGGCGCGGCGGCGGCTGGAGGCGAAGTTCCCGGGACTCGAGCTGGACCTCGTCTACGTCTACGAGGATCCGGCGGCGAAGGATCTGAAGAAGGTGTCGGAGAAGGACGGCGTGACCGTGCTGCGCTGGCACTACGCGAAGTTCATCGACGGCAGGGTCATGCACACGATGGACCGCTCGCAGCTCGTCATGTACATACACGAGAACTTCACCGTCGCCGGGCACGACGACATCGCCGGCGAGAAGGCGCGCTACGAGGCGGAGCAGAAGAAGCTGAGGAAGCTCCACTGGGGCAAGGGGCGCGTTGAGCAGTGGATCAATCGCAAGCTCTTCAAGACGTATCGCCGCCTGCAGGACTACCTGATCGGGCAGAAGCTCATCCCCGGCGACCGGCCGTGCTGGTTCGAGGAGAGCGACAAGGTCTGGCCGCACGGCCCGGTTCCGGAGCAGAGCTGATGGTCTACGTGAACCTCTTCGGCAATCTCGGCAACCTGCTCTTCCAGTATGGGACGGCGGTCTCGCTCGGCGGCGGCCGCGCGGTCGGGGTGACAAGCGACCCGAAGACGCTCGCGCAGCTGAAGGAGTACGCCGAGGTGTTCCGCGGGCTCGAGACCGTGCCGGAGCCGCCGGCCGGGGCGAGAAAAGTGGAGCAGGTGCGCTGCGACCGCACGAGCTTCCCGGACCCCGGCGAGGGCGACCTTTTCATCAGCGGCTACTTTCAGAGCGAGCGGTATTTCGACAAGGAACTCGTCTACGGGCTCGTGAAGCCGAGCGACGAGCGCATCGCGCGCCTGCGGGAGAGGTATGGCGAGTGGCTGTCGCGCCCGGGCGTGACCGGCATCTCCGTCCGCCGCGGCGACTACCTCAGGAAGGCGGCGTGGCATCCGTTCGTCGGCGAGCGGTATTTCCGCGACTGCCTCGCGCGGCTCGGAGACGTGGAGGACTTCGTCGTCTGCAGCGACGGGATGGCGTGGTGCAGGCGGTTCTTCCCGAAGGCGTTCCCGGGCAGGAGGTTCCTCTTCGTCGAGGGCGAGGGCGTGCTCGACCAGCTCTACGTCCACACCCTCTGCGCGAACAACGTGGTGAGCAACAGCTCCTTCTCCTGGTGGGGGGCGTGGCTTGCCGAGCAGCGGCGGCGCGCGGAGGGCGTGCGCGGAATCACGCTGGCGCCTTCGATGTGGCTCGGCTACGTCCCGAAGCGCATGGGCGGGGACTGGAGCGACGTCTACTTCGACGGCATGGAGGTCGTCGAGAACCACTATTCGCCGCGGCTCTGGCTGGCGGCGCATTTCCCGATCTTCGCGGAGAAGGAGTAGGGGATGAAGGTAAGCGTTCTCGTAGCCGTCTACAAAACCGACCCCGCGGTCCTGCGCGACACGATCAGGAGCGTGCTGGCGCAGACGTACCGCGACTTCGAGCTCGTCCTCCTCGACGACTGCCCGGAGGACCCGCGCGAAGGGGTCGTGCGCGAGTTCGGCGACGAGCGCATCGTCTACTCGAAGAACGAGCGCAACCTCGGCATATCCGAGACTCGCAACCGGCTGATGGAGATGGCGCGGGGCGAGTACTTCGCCGTCCTGGACCACGACGACATCTGCCGCGAGGATCGGCTGAAGAGGGAGGCCGCGTACCTCGACTCGCACCCCGAGTGCGGGGCGGTGTCGTCGTTCAGCGTGCATTTCCCGCGGATCTTCCTTTCGGCGAGGCCCCTGACCGACAGGGCGATCAAGCAGGACTTCAGGAACCGATGCCCGATGATCCACTCCGCGGCGATGCTGCGCGCGTCGACTCTCGCCGAAAACGGCATAAAGTACGAGGGCGCGTATTCGCCAAGCGAGGACTACCGGCTGTTCAGCAGGCTCGCGGAGGTGTCCTCGCTCGCCTGCATCCCGGAGCCGCTGCTCTTCTACCGCGAATGGCCTGAGAACACCACGGCCGCCAGGCTGGACGAGATGGTCGAGACGGCGCGCAAGGCCAGGGACGGGTGCAGGTGTCCGGCGGCCGTTTTCAGGCCGCTCAGGGTCGTCGTGTCCGGGGGCTGGTCATACGGCAACCTCGGCGACGACGCGATCCTCGACGCGACCGCCCGGCTCCTTTGGCGCCATTTGCCGGAGGCGGAGGTGGAGTGGACCGCCTACGACGTCGATTTCGCGCGCGAGTCCGCCGTGGTGCCGTATGACGGGGTGCGCGCTTCGCTGCACCGGTTCCTCGACCACGGCTGGTCGTTCTGGATGCTGCAGACGATCGGCCGCAGCCCCGGCTATGCGTTGTGGCCCAGCTTCGTGCGCTGGCTCCACGCCAAGCTCGTCCGCCGCCGGCAGATGCGCAGGGCGCTCGCCCGCGACCGCGTGCCGGACTGCTCCGCGCTGTTCAAGGGCGCCGACGTCTACCTCATGAGCGGCGGCGGCTACTTCAACCAGTGGCCGACCAAGTTCGACGCCTGCCTGCGAGAGCTGGAGCTGGCGCACGAGAACGGGTGCAGGGTGGTGATCGCGGGGCAGAGCATAGGCCCGTTCACCGAGGAGCAGAGGTCGCGCCTCAAGGCGGCGCTGCGCAAGGACGACGTCATCTGCGTGCGCGACCGGGAGTCGGCGGCCGACCTGGAGGCGCTTGGATTCGCGGCGGAAATTGCGCCCGACCTCGCATTGGCCTTCCCCAGGAGAAGCAGAATCGAAAATGGCCTGGTCGCGCTCGGCCTCGGGTCGCATCTCGACGCCGGACGCGAGGTGGCGCTGGCCGAGGCCGTCGCGAAGATCGCGTCCGCGCCGGGACGGAACGTGCGCGTCAGGATAGTCCAGACGTGCAGGCGGTGGACCGACATCCTGTCGGCGCGCTCGATGGAGCGGCGGCTGAGGCGCCTTTCCGTGCCGTGCGAGACGGTCCTGCCGCGCAACTACCTTGAGCTGCAGGCGGCATTGGATGGATGCGAGTGGGTCCTGAGCCGGCGCATGCACGCGCTCATAATCGGCTGGCGCTCCGGCAGCCGCGTGATGGCGATTACGAGGTCCCGCAAGATCGACGGGCTGCTCGAGGCCATTGGCTCTCCCGACGCGGTCTGCCCGGAGCCTGAGTGGGGGCGGCTTGCCGAGAAGTTCGAAGAGGTCTGCGCCGCCGAGCCCGCCGCGTGGGAGAGGCGGGAGGAGGTTGCCGCGCGCGTGGACGCGGCGTTTGCGAAATGCCTGGAGCGCGTTGGCGCGGGACAAGGAGGCGCGCGATGAGCGACAATCCCTCGGCAATCGCCTTGAGCATCGAGGAAACGGCAAGTTCGCTGCGCCGCATGGCCACGTCGGGCGGGCGGCAGGAAATCCGCGGCAAGGTCCGCGAACTGCTGTCGGCGATTCCGCGCCGGATCCGGTCCGCGCCGTCCGGCCGTCGCGACCTGTGGAACGCGTGGCGTTCGGCGGTGCTGTCGATCGACCCGAGGAGGCTTCCGTTCCCCTGCGGCGCGCGGCTTCGCCTCTGGCGCTGGCGGCTGCTGAGGCTGCCCCGGGCGGTCGAGGCGCTGGCGTACTACTTGGGGGTGATGGCGCTGTTCCGGCGGCTTAACCGCGGGACGAAGAAGGTGCTCACGTTCCACAACGTCATGCCCGACGCGCTGTGCGCCTTCGACCTGGCCAGCGGAGTGACGATGCCCGCGTCGCGGTTCGAGGCGCTGATGAGGCGGCTTTGCCGCCGCTACCGCTTCTCGGCGGACTTCGACGACCCGTCGACGCTCACCGTCACCTTCGACGACGGCTACAGGTGCCAGTTCGAGACCGCGGGGGAGATACTGCGACGGCTCGGCGTACCCGCGGTGGTGTTCGTGTCCGGCGCGCTGCGCGGCGCCGGCCGGCCGGAGCAGGCGCTGGCCGTGGACCGGCTTCTCTACTGGGCCTCGTACGCGCCGATGGAGGCGCTTGCCGGGTTCGCGGACGCCGCGGTATCGTCCAGAGCCGAGTTCTGGCACGAATTCATGAACCCGGCGTACCGGCGCGACGCCGCCGCGCGGGGCGAGAACGTGTTCGCGAAGGCGGATTCCATCTGGCCGTTCGCGAAGGCGGTGGCGCGGCTCGACGCCGAAATGTTGCGGCTGCGTCTCACCGGGCCCGACGCCGAGCTCGTGGAGAGCCTGAAGGCGGAGGGGTGGAGGATCGGCTGGCACACGAGGTCCCATTTCCCGCTTGCGTTTCTCTCCGACGCCGATGCCGAGTCGGAGCTGACCCCGGACGACCGGTCGTGCCTCGATCTCCCCATGAGCTATCCCTACGGCGAGCCCGTCGCCGTGTCGCGCCGCGACGAGGAGATCGCCGAGCGGACCGGTTTCCGCGGGGGGCTTTCGAACCTCGCGGTCCCCGGGGAGCGCGAGAGCCGGTTCTTCATGCCGAGGATCACCCTTACGGGCGACACGATCGGCGACGAGTCGATGCTGAGCGGATTCAGGTATTTTCTCGAGACCGGCCGTCTGCTGCGGCGGTGCTGCCGGGGAACCAAGGAAAACGGAGGGGCAACCGATGGAAATTGACGAAGAGGTCCGCATGATCGTGGCGGGCGAGCTGGGGCTCGATCCCGCGCTGGTGACGCCGGAGACCGCGGCGGGCGAATGCAGGGAATGGGATTCGGTGCGCATGGTCGCGATCCTCTCCGCCGTGCAGTCTCGCTTCGGCGTGCAGTTCCCCGAGGAGGACCTGTTCGACCTCGTTTCGGTCGGTGCCCTGGCGGACGAAGTGAGAAAGGTGGCGGCGGCGCGATGACATCCCACAGTCCAATCCTCGATGCGATTTTCCGCCACGCGGCCGAGACGCCCTCAAAGCCGGCGGTCGTGGACGGCAACGTCGTTGTCACCTATTCCAGCCTCGCGGACGGCATACGCAGGGCGGCGAGCGCGCTTTCCGGGCTCGGAGTGCGCCGCGGCGACCGCGTCGCGATCTCGGCCCAGAAGGGGACCGGCTATGTGTTCTTCTACTTCGCCTCGCAGTTCATCGGGGCGGTTAACGTCGTCGTCGATGCGCAGTCAAGCGAGGGCAGGCTCAGGTTCGTCGAGGCGAAGACGCGCCCCGTGCTTTGCCTGGGCTACTCTTCGCCGGACGTAAGGTCGCTCGGGTTCGACGAGATCGACCTCTCCGCTGCGTCCGCCGACGCCGCTCCCGCAGGCGACGGGGCATCGCCCGACGACGTCGCCGAGATACTCTTCACCACCGGCACCACCGGCGAGCCGAAGGGGGTGTGCCTCTCCCACGCGAACATATTCGCCTCGGCCTCTAACATCAACTCCTTCATCGGCAACACCGCCGACGACGTCGAGGTGCTCGCGCTGCCGATATGCCATTCGTTCGGGCTCGGCAGGCTGCGGTGCTGCCTCGTCAAGGGCGCGACGATCGTGCTCCTCGGCAGCTTCGCGAACCTGCCGCTCTTCTTCCGGGCGCTGGAGCGCCACCAGGCGACCGGCTTCGGCATGGTGCCGGCGGCTTGGGCGTACATCCGCAAGGTCTCCGGCGACAGGATCGCGAGGTTCGCGCCGCAGATCCGCTACATCGAGATCGGATCGGCCGCGATGCCGCGAGAGCGGAAGGAGGAGCTCGCGAAGATGTTCCCCAACACGCGCATCTGCCACCACTACGGCCTCACCGAGGCCAGCCGCTCCGCGTTCATGGAATACCACGCCGACGCCGCGGACCTGGACACGATCGGCCGCGAGGTCTGCGCGGCGGTGTCGATCCGCGTGTTCGGCGAGGATGGCAGGCAACTGCCGGACGGAACGCCGGGCGAGATATGCGTCCGGGGAAACATGGTGATGAAGGGCTATCTCGACCGCGGGCGGACTGACGCCGACTTCTTCGGGGAGTATTTCCGCACCGGCGACATTGGCTGGCGCTCGCCAGACGGCAGGCTCTACCTCGCGGGGCGCAGGAAGGAGCTGATCAACGTCGGGGGCAGGAAGGCGAGCCCGTCCGAGATCGAGGACGCGGCGATTTCGCTTGGCGTCGAGGACTGCATCTGCGCGGCGGCGCCGGATCCGGAGGGGATACTCGGCGAAGTGCCGAAGCTCTATGTCCTGAGGAACGGCACGTCGCTTTCGTTCGACGAGCTGAAGTCGCGGCTCTCGGGCGTACTCGAGCCGTACAAGGTGCCGGTCATGTACGAATGGATAGACGAGATTCCCAAGACCGCGAGCGGAAAGAAGCAGCGCCTGCAGCTGTCGGGCCGAATGGGGGGCGGCGATGTCGTACGAATTCAGACAACTTGACGAATCCACCGTCGACGCCGTCGGCGGCGTGCTGGGCGACCGGTTCTGTCCCGAGGCGGCGCGCGCGGTGCGCAGGCTGCTCGCGAACCCGCTGCGGTCGCCGGGGGACGACGTGGGCGTGGTCGTCTTCAGAGACGGCGAGGCGGTCGGCGTCACCGCATCGATAGTCCGTCGGCTGTACATCGGCCGCGAGCCGTTCGTCGGCATCAACGGCGGCTTCCTCGCCATGCGCCGCGACGCCCCGCCAACGCTGCTCTACGCGCTGCTCAAGAAGGCGCACCGTCCCAGGTGGGGGAGCGTCCTCTTCTACAGCAACACCTGTAGCCCGGAGACGGCGAAGGTCAAGCCGTGCCTCGGGGTCGGGAACAAGGGGCCGGAGACGTGGACGGCGGTGCGCTTCGCGCGGCTCAGTCGGTATCCTTCGCTGCGTCGGCGCGTGAAGCGGGCGCTCGGGATCAATCTGCCCGCGAGGCTTCCGTTTTCCCGTCCGCCCGTGTCCCCTGCGGAGCTCGCGCGGTCCGGCCGGGTGTTAGCGCCCGAAACGAAAAGCGGCGCAAGGGTCGTGGCGAAGGACGGCTTTGCCTGGGCGGACGCGTTCTTCAAGCGGTACCTCGAGAGAAACGAAGGCGTCGTCGGAAGCCGCACGTCGGCGGAGCTTGCGTGGCTGTTCGGCGACTCGCTCGCGGCGGGGAAGTCAATCCTGCTTGCGGCCGAGGGCCCGGACGGTGTACGGGGCTACATCGTCGTCTCCGAGTGCTTCTACGATCCGTCCCGCTGGCTCGTGGTCGACGCGATCGCGGTCGACAACAGCCAGGATGTCCTTGCGGCACTTTTCGACGCGGCAGTGAAGGCGGTAGCGGCGTGCTCGGACGCCGAGCGACTCGGCGTCGCCGGCTTCCCGACCCAGGTGGCGGAGATCGCGGGGCGGCGGTTCCGCGAGGTCAGGCCGTCGCCCTGCAATGAATTCGCATGGGGGTTTTCGGACGATGCCGCCGCCGCGAGGTGCGCGCCGGGGATGTCCGGCGGCAAGGGCTGGTTCTTCGGTCCGTACGACGGCGACTACTGCATCTGTCCGCAGTAGGGCCGGGGGATATGGTATAATACGCGCATGGGAATCGAGTACAAGAAGGAGTTCTTCGACCGGGAGTATTCGCTCGGCGAGACCTACGGACGGGTTTGGAAGTACGCGCGGCGGTACTGGCTGCGCATATTCATCGGCATAGTGACCGGCATGCTCACCGCCGGCACGCTGCTTCCGATCTTCCAGGTGGTCCAGCCCGCGGTCGAGAAGGTGAGCGCCAACGAGGCGGCAGCGATGGCGGGAAAGACGGATGCCGCAGAGGTTCCCGTCGCGGAGCCTGCCGTCAATTCCGAGGCTGATGGCAAGCCTACCAAGTTAGAGCGCGAAATGGCGGCCAAGTCGCGGCTGCCTTCTTGGTACCCGAAGGCGGAGAAGCTGGCGCGCAAGTGCGGCATCGACCTCCAGACGAAGGAGGGCGGGATATCCGGGGCGCTGCTGCTCATCGCGGTGTTCGTGATCCCGCTCGTCGCGGCGGTCAGGTTCGGGCTTCTCTTCCTCAGCCAGTACTGCCTCGCCTGGGCGGGCACCAAGGTGGTGGCCGACCTCAGGGTGGAGATCCTCAGGAAGATCCAGGAGCAGTCGCTGCAGTTCCACGGGCGGATCGACGTCGGCCAGCTGATGACGCGCGCGACGGTCGACCCGCAGATGGTGCAGGCGGTGATCCAGAACATGCTCGCCGAGCTCGCCCGCGCGCCGTTCGAGATCCTCGTCTCGGCCGGCTTCATCATCTGGTTCGCGGTGAAGAACCAGATGATGCCGACGCTGGTGCTGATCGCGGTGGGGATGCCGGCGTTCATGCTGCCGGTCGTTGCGCTCGGCAAGGTGGTGCGCAAGTGGTCGCTGAAGTCGCTCCAGCGCAATTCGGTGGTCGGTCAGCGCGTCCACGAGATCCTCACCTGCATCCGCGTCGTCAAGGCGTACGACACCGAGGATTTCGAGAACGCCAAGTACGGTGCGGCGATGCGCAACCTGGTGGGGGCGACGATGCGCTCCGTGCGCTGGACGCTGATGGTGGCGCCGATGGTGGAGACGGTGGGCATCCTGCTCCTCTGCGGGTTCCTGGTCTGGTGCTTCACCAGCCACGTTACGCTCGCGAACGTGCTGCCGATGCTCGCGCCGCTGCTGCTCATCTACAAGCCGGTCAAGCAGATGTCGAGCCTGCAGGTGTCGATCGAGGTGACGCGCGCGTCGCTCCAGCGCATCTGGTCGATCCTCGACGTCGACCTGCGCCTGCCGGAGAAGCCTGGCGCCGCGGCCAAGGCGGACTTCGCGGACAAGGTCGTCTTCGACGACGTCTCGTTCCGCTACGACACCGCCGACCACGACGCCGTCTCGCACGTCTCCTTCGAGCTTCCCCGCGGCAAGATGATCGCGGTCGTGGGCGGCACGGGGAGCGGCAAGACGACGCTCTCGGGGCTGCTGGCGAGGTTCTTCGATCCGCGCGATGGCAGGGTGACGATGGACGGCGTGGACCTGCGGGACCTGCGGATATCCGACTTGAGGCGTCTCATAGGTTCGGTGCAGCAGGAGACGATCCTCTTCAACGACACCATCGAGGAGAACATCAAGTACGGCACGCCGCGCGCAACCCACGACGAGGTCGTCGCGGCGGCGAAGATGGCCAACGCCCACGAGTTCATCATGTCCCAGCCCGGCGGCTACTCGCGGATGTGCGGCGAGAAGGGGTTCGCGCTCTCCGGCGGCGAGCGCCAGCGCATCGCGATTGCGCGCGCCATCCTCCGCAACCCGCCGATCCTCATCCTGGACGAGGCCACGAGCGCCCTTGACACGGTGACCGAGCGGCTGGTGCAGGAGGCGCTGACCAACCTGATGCAGAACCGCACCGTCTTCGCGATCGCCCACCGGCTTTCGACGATCCGCGACGCCGACCTTATCCTGGTGATGGACCACGGCGAAGTGGTCGAGCGCGGCAGCCACGCCGAGCTCTACGCCGCGAACGGCGTCTATCGCCGCCTCTGCGACATGCAGCACCAGAACTGAGGCGTGGATGCCGGCCGGTAGCGATAACGTGCTGGAGGTGCGCGGCCTCAGGGTGTGGTATCCGCGGCGCCGCGGCGTCTTCTCCCGCGTCCGCGGCTTCGTCAAGGCCGTGGACGGGGTGGACTTTTCCGTCCGCCGCGGCGAGACGCTGGGGCTGGTTGGCGAGTCGGGGAGCGGCAAGTCGACGATCGCCCGCGCGCTCTTCGGGCTCGTGAAGCCCACTGCGGGCGAGATCGAGCTCCGCGGCCGCGCGGCGATGGTGTTCCAGGACCCCCTCGGCTCGCTCAACCCGCGCAAGACGGTGCGTGCCGCGCTCGACGAGGTGCTCGCCATATCCGGCAAAGGCGCCGCGGGCGGGACCGCGGCGGAGCTGCTCGAGTCGGTGGGGATGGACGCCTCCGCGCTCGACCGGTACCCGCACGAGTTCTCCGGCGGCCAGCGCCAGCGCGTCTGCATCGCGCGCGCGATTGCCGCGAAGCCTGACCTGCTCGTCTGCGACGAGGCGGTGTCGGCGCTGGACCTCTCGGTGCGCGCGCAGACGCTCGACCTCCTCGCCGGGCTCCGCCGCCGGCTGGGGCTCTCGATGCTCTTCATCACCCACGACCTCGGGGTGGTGCGCCACGTCGCCGACCGGGTGATCGTGCTCGCGCGCGGGCGCATCGTAGAGGAGGGCGAATGCGCCGAGGTGCTGTCGCGCCCGCGCGACGCCTACACGCGCCGTCTCGTCGACTCGGTCTGCCGCATTTTTCCCCAGGAGATTTTGTTGCCGGGCGCACTTGATTTTTCCCGTCCGTTAGGCTATAATACCACACCATGAAGGCAATACTGTCATTTTGGTACGGTCTGTTCAAGAACAACCCGACGTTCCGGCTTGCGCTCGGCCTCTGCCCGACGCTGGCGGTGACGACTTCGCTCGAGAACGCGATCGGCATGGGGCTTGCGTCCACGTTCGTGCTCGTGTGCTCGAACGTGCTCGTCTCCGCGCTCGGGCGGTTCATCCCGTCGGCGGTCCACATCCCGTGCTACATCGTGATCATCGCCACCTTCGTGACGGCGACCGACCTCCTGATGCAGGCGTTCCTGCCGGCGCTCTCCGCCTCGCTGGGCATCTTCATCCCGCTCATCGTCGTCAACTGCATCATCCTCGGCCGGGCGGAGGCGTTCGCCTGCCGCAACGGCGTCGTCGACTCGCTGGCGGACGGCCTCGGCTCCGGCCTCGGCTTCACGCTTGCGCTCTCCCTGGTCGCGTCGGTGCGCGAGATCGTCGGCGCCGGCACGCTCACGGTCTGGGGCGACCTCGCGTTCAAGAACCTCAACCCCGGCCCGGTGACGCTCGCCATCCTGCCCGCCGGCGGCTTCATCGCCCTCGGGCTCCTCCTCGCGCTCATCAACCGCATCGCCGAGTGGAACGCGCGCCGCCGCGGGGCGCCGCCGCCGCTGCCGGTGAACCTCGACTGCCGCCACTGCACGATGTGCCCAAACGGGAAGTGACATGAAGTGCCCCAAGTGCCAGGCTGACGACGACAAGGTCCTCGACTCGCGCAGCGCGCGCGACGGCGCGGCGATCCGCCGCCGCCGCGAGTGCCTCGCCTGCGGCCACCGCTTCACCACCTACGAGGAGGTCGACCGCGACGAGGTGATGGTCGTCAAGCGCGACGGCCGCCGCCAGACGTTCGAGCGCGCCAAGCTCCACAAGGCGATCCAGCAGGCCTGCGGCAAGCGCAAGATCTCCGACGAGCAGATCAGGTCCATCATCGACCGCGTGGTCGCGAACATCGAGGGCGACGAGGTGTCGAGCGCCACCATCGCCGAGCTGGTGATGACCGAGCTCCACAAGGTGGACGAGGTCGCCTACATCCGATTCGCGAGCGTCTACCGCCAGTTCAAGGACGTCTCGCAGTTCCTTTCGGCCATAACGGAGATCGTGAGGAAATGAGCGGCTCCTGCCAGCGTCCGCCCCTGCGCGTGGCCCTGATGGGCCTCGGCCGCGCGATGACCGACGAGCACCTGCCGGTGTTCACGGCCCACCCGTCGCTCTTCAAGGTCGTCTGCGCGTGCGACCTCGCCAAGGACCGGCGCGACCGGCTCGCGAAGACCTTCCCCGACTGCCGGATGTTCCGCCAGTTCGCGTCCATGCTCGACGAGAGCGACGTCGACCTCGTGGACATCGCGACCTGCTCGACCGACCACGTCAAGCACGCCATCAAGTCGCTCAAGAAGGGGTTCTGGACGCTGGTCGAGACGCCGCTCGCGCTCACGCGGGACGACGCGATGGTGCTGAAGGGCGCGGCGGTCAAGGCCAAGAACCGGCTGATCGTGATGAACCGCGGCATCTTCGCGCCGGACTTCATGCTCGCCAGCCAGATGATGTCCGACGAGCGCCTCGGCCACGTCCACCGCATCAAGATCCGGGCGGAGGACTTCGTCCGGCGCGACGACTGGCAGTGCATCAAGCGCCTTGGCGGCGGCGCCACCTACTACGCAATGCCCGACATCCTGCTGCAGGCGCTGAGGCTTCTCCCCTCGCCGCCGGTGCAGCTCTGGAGCGAGCTGAAGCGCCTCGCCTCGCTCGGCGACGCCGAGGACTTCGCCCACGTCAACTTCAAGTGCCGCGACCTCGTCACCGCCGACCTCGAGTTCAACGGCGGGGTGCTGCCGATCAACCGCACCAACTCCTTCGAGATCCACGGCGAGCGCGGCGTCTTCACGGTTGCGCCCGGCATGTCCAGCGGCGAGCTGCGGGTGGTGGCGCCGGGCTTCAAGTTCCCGCGCCGCCGCTCCTCGGTGCGCACGCCGGAGCTGGGCGACCTCCACGAGGAGGTGCCGGTGGAGACGATCCCGGTGAGCCTCGCCCGCGGCACCGAAAGCGGGCCGGCGGCGTTCTGGCGCAAGGTCTACGAGACGGTGCGCACCGCCGCGCCGTTCCCGATCTCGCTCGACGAGCAGCTCGAGGTAGTCAAGCTCACCCACCTGATGAAGACCACCAGTCCGTTCGGAAAATGAAGAAGCGCGCGTCGATGTCCCAGAGCCTTGAAGACTACCTCGAGGCGATCTACCTGCTGATCTCCGAGGGGAGGAAGGCGCAGGTGGTGGACGTCGCCAAGATGCTCTCGGTGCGGATGCCGTCCGTCGTCCGCGCGGTCAGGGAGCTCAAGCGGCTCGAGCTCGTGGTCCAGGAGCCGTATTCCAGCATCAGCCTCACCGAGAAGGGGCGGCGAGTCGCGCACCAGGTGTTCGACCGCCACCGCCTGCTGCGGTCGTTCCTCGAGAAGCTCGGCGTCTCCCGGCGCATCGCCGACCGGGACGCCTGCCTCATGGAGCACATCCTTTCCGCGGAGACGCTTGAGAGAATCCGCACCTACACCGAGACAGAAAGAAAATGAAAAGCCAGATCAACATCCTGCGCCAGCTCCAGGAGCTGGTGCTGACCCGCGACGAGCACCACCAGACCGGCGACGGCAGCCACCTCGCCAAGCTCAACGAGTCGATCGACGCCATGCGCGCCAAGCTCGGCCCGCAGGCCGGGGCGCTCTACGACCGCCTCTACAAGAAGCACCACGTGGTCATCTCCGCTATGACCAACAACTGCTGCGCCGTCTGCGGCATGCAGGTGCCGATCGCCCAGGGCCAGCAGGTCCGGCTCGGCGAGCACCTCGTGACCTGCTCCAGCTGCGGCCGCATCCTCTTCGCTGCGGAGGAGGACGCCGCGCGCAACGTCACCGAGCCCGCCGACCGCGACGACGCCCCGAAGACCGGCATCTCCCGCTTCAGCGCCGAGGAGCTGATGCTCGTCGACCTCGGTCCGGTCTCGCGCGAGGAGGCGATCACCGCGCTCGCCGGCGCGATGGAGGAGCACAAGTTCATCGCCAACGCCGACAGCCTCGTGACCGCCGCGCTCGAGCGCGAGAGCGTGCTCTCGACCGCCATCGACGGCGGCATCGCCTTCCCCCACGTCCGCGGCGTCGAGGGCGGCGGCCTGTGCCTCGCCATGGGCGTCTCCCGCGAAGGCATCGACTGGGACGGCCAGAAGGTGAACCTCGTTTTCCTCTCGGCGATCCCCGTCGCGGTGTCGGCGTTCTACCTGCGGCTGATGTCGGGGCTGATGCAGTCGTTCGCGCGCGAGCCCGCCCGCCGCTCGGTGATCGAGGCCAAGGACCCGGCGGCGCTCTGGAAGGCGCTCTGCAAGGCCACCCGCGTCGCCGTCAAATGATGCTCCGCGCGCTCGTCCTCGCAGCCGCCCTGTTCGCCGCCGCCGGCGCCTCGGCGGCGAAGTCGTCGTCGCACCGGCGCGACCCCTACGTGGGCGCGATCGCTGCCGACGCCGCGAGCGGGCGCGTGATCACCTCCGACCACGAGGCCGAGGAGGCGTATCCGGCGAGCGTCACCAAGCTGATGACCGCCTTCCTGGTGCTGGAGGACGTGGCGGCCGGCCGCTACTCGCTCACCAACATGGTCGTCGCCACTCCGGCGGTGTACATGTCCGAGGCGAGCTGGGTGGGCCTCAAGGCCGGCGAGCGGATGAGCGTACGCGACCTCATGTACGCGATGCTGGTGGAGAGCGCCAACGACGCCGCGATCGCGCTCGGGGTGAACTCCGCCGGCTCGTTCGACGCGTTCGTCGCGAAGATGAACGCGCGCGCGGCGGACCTCGGCATGACCAGGACCCGCTACTACAACCCCAACGGACTGCCGCCGGGCAAGCGATATCCCTGGAAGAACTTCAACGTCTCGACCGCCGCCGACCAGCTGCGGCTCGCGCTGGAAGTGGTCAAGCTCCCGGAGATCTTCGAGTTCACCTCGGTCAAGACCTGCGACCTCGTAAAGACACCCTACGGCTACCGCGTCAACGTGACCCGCGCGGTCAACCGACCGCAGCGCACGACCCGCCTGGCGCGCGGCGAGACCATCGTCAAGACCCTGAAGAACCACAACAACATCATGGTGAAGGACAAGCTCAAGATCCTGAACGCCGACGGATCCGAGACGGTGGACGGGCTCAAGACCGGCTACATCGACGCCGGCGGCAGCTCGATCGTGCTCACCGGCACCCGCGCGGGCAAACGCGCGGTGGTGGTGGTGCTTGGGTCGGCGTCCGCCGACATCCGCGAGGCAAACGCCAAACGGCTCCTCGCCGACGCGCTCGGCGCGCTCGTCTGGTAGCCGTCCGCCGGCGTTCGCCGGCCGTCAGCTGAAGCGGAGGAAGATCTGCGAGAGGATGTCGCGGAAGCGCACGGGCCAGAGGCGCGACGGGCGCTCGGCCTCGATGGGCCGCTGGATGAAGTCGGGGAGGTCGGGGTTGAAGTCCATACCGGTGCGCTCCTCGAGTTCGTCGACGGTGAGGATGTAGCGGGCGGCCCAGGCGTCCCACGGCACCGTCTGCGGGAACTCCACTGCCAGCATGCGGATGTCCATGCCCTCCTGGGCGACGACGAGCTGGTAGAACGAGGAGGGGAGGTCCACGCTGGTCCCCGAAAGCTTCTCCCCGTCGCGGGAGGGGATGCAGCCGACCACCACCCAGATCTCGCCGTAGCGCGCGGTCCAGAGGTCGGCGATCCGGCGCTCCATCTCGCGCCAGATGCCGCGGTTGAGCGCCGGCGACTGCGGGGCGATGTTGGTCATCATGAAGGTGAGCCGGCGCGCGGCCTCGCCGTAGCGGGAGATGATGGCGTGGTTGGGCACCATGTGGCCGCGGTCGTAGCCGCTCTTGGTGTAGTCGCCGGGCTTGGGGGAGGCGGGTACGCTGCGGTCGACGGTGAAGCCGGGGCGCTGCCCGTCGTCGTGCTTCGGCTCCTTGGCGACGTGGTAGGCGCACCAGACCGGGTGGCGGAGCGAGTCTGACCAGCCGATGGCGAACTCGCCTCGCCTGAGGACGCGGATGTCGGAGGGGGCGGGTACGCCGGTGCGGCGCGGCTCGCCGGCGAAGAACACGGAGCCGGAAGGGGCCTCCTCGTCGTATTCGTAGACGGTGTCGTGCCCGGTGAGGCCGAGCCCGTCGGTGACGTCCGCGACCGGGTTGCCGGCCCAGAGCAGCGGCGCGGTGACGAACTTCGGCCAGGCGGCGCGCTTCTCGGCGATCCAGGCGGGCGGGTGGTGGACGAACCACCCGCCAACGGTTGAGAGGACGGCGAGCAGGACCACGGCCGCGATGCCGGCGATCGCCGCTATGCGCCGCCAGCCGGACGCCTTGCGCTTCTTCTTCCGCTTGCCCATCAGAAGTCGCCGAGGTCGATCCGGATGGTGCGGCTCTTAAGCGCCTGCATGGCGTCGGGGTCGTCGTCGCCGGCGGCGTGCCTGGACACGCCGCTGGCCGCGGACCGGTCGTCGGGGATGACGATCTTGGCGCCGCAGGCCGGGCACTCGGTCTCCTGGCCGATCATGTCGGAGGAGGCCTCGATCTCGGTCTTGCAGCGCTCGCAGACGAAGCTGGTGAAGTAGATGTTTTCCATCTTGTCCTTCCGTCGGGCCTTAGAGCCCGAGCTTGGTCTTGCCGCGCCACTGGTAGTACTTGCGCAGCGTGAGCTTCTTCGCGGCGGCCTCGTCGCAGAAGATCCAGCAGTCGTTGTGCTCCTGGAGGGCGGATGCGGTGCAGAACTGGCTCACCGGACCCTCGACGCAGCCCTTGACCGCGTTCTGCTTGTTCTCTCCGAAGGCGAGCAGCACGATCTTCCTCGCCTCGCAGATGGTGCCAACGCCCATGGAGAGGGCGCGCGTCGGCACTTCCTTCTCCTTGCCCTTGAAGAAGAGGCGGGCGTTGTCCTTGATCGTCGACGGCGTGAGGTAGACGACGCCGGTGCGGCTCTTGAGCGAGGTGCCGGGCTCGTTGAAGGCAATGTGCCCGTCGGAGCCGATGCCGAGCACCTGCAGGTCGATGCCGCCTGCCGCCTTGATCTGCTTCTCGTAGGCGCGGCACTCCTTCTCGAGGTCCTTGGCGAGCCCGTTGAGGACGTGGGTGTTCTTGAGCTGGATGTCGATCTTCTTGAACAGGTTCTCGTTCATGAAGTAGCGGTAGCTCTGGTCGTGGGTGCCGGCGAGCCCGACGTATTCGTCGAGGTTCCAGCTCTTGACCTGCCGGTAGCTGACCTTCTTCGCCTTGACGGCCTTCGCCATCTCGCTGTACATCAGCACCGGGGTCGAGCCGGTGGCGAGGCCGAGGACGGTCCTGGGGTTCTTCTTCACCTGCGCGGTGATCATGTCCGCGGCGAGGCGGGACGCCTCCTCCTTGGTTTTGCAGATTATGACTTCCATTTTCTTTTTCCTTTCCTTGGTTGGTTAATCGACGTAAAGGGGCGGGATGTCCATCGGCGTGCGGCCGGCGTTGGCGAGCTTCGCCTTTTCGTCCGGCACCGGCGCGGTGGCGGCGGGTTCGGGCTTGGCGCTTTCGCCGAGCGCGGCGGCGGTGGTCTCGTCGATCGGCGCCGGCTCGGGCGAGGTCGCGCGGTAGAGGGCGCGGAGCCCGAGGAAGACGAGGACGAGGAAGGCGGCGGCGACCACGCCGACGACCGCCCAGCGCCAGATCGCCGGCGAGGCGGTCCAGCTGGTGCCGGGCTCGTCGCTGACGAGGTTGTCGTATGAGGTGGCGTAGCGCGAGAGCTTCGGCGTCGCAGGCGCAGCCGGGGCCGGCTCGGCCGCGGGGGCGGTGTCCGCCAGGATCTGCGCCGCGTCGCGCGACTCCGCGGCCGCGAAAAGGTCGTCGCCGCCGTTGTCGGCCGCGGGTTCGGGCGGCGGCGGTTCGGGCGCGGCGGCTGGTGCTGGCGCCGGCGCCGGGGCAGGCGGCGGGACTGCCGCGGAACGCTC
>CACXRO010000018.1 GCA_902770045.1 uncultured bacterium | reverse complement strand
GTGCCGCAGCGTTCCGCTCCTCGCGGTGGCGCTTCCTGTACTCCCGCGAGTATACCAGGTTCTTCGCCTTGCGAACGGCAGGGTCTTTATACGGCATGGTGACTCCTCCCGAAGAACTTTGCTATTGCCGCGTAGCGCGCGAACTCGTCCGCCTCGTCCATCTCCGGTCGGAGCGTCTCGCGGTTGAACTCCTCCATCTCCTCGGCGGTGACGGATGAGGGGAACACCGCGCCTGACGCCGCGAGGTAGTCCGTCTCGCACGGGGTGGCCCCTCCGAGGATCAGAGCGCAGGTCCCGGCGGCGGCCATCTCCGCAGCCATCATCTCTCCGACGTTGCCGCCGAAGCCATGGACGGGCTCTGTGAACTTCGGCGGATCGCGGAAGCGGCTATCGCGGCGAACGTCCCTGAACAGGGTCCAGTCTGTCTTCGTCTGCTGCATTTCCCCCCAGATCATCGGACAGCCACGCCGGCGAGCGCAAAGCGCACCGGGTCCCGTCGGCGCGCCAGCTCCATCCTCCATCTCGCGTCGCTCGTGTTCTTCGGCTTCTTGCGAGCTGTCATCAGCTGGTTGAGCGAGACCGGAGCGGTGTCCGTGACGGCCTGGCCTATCGCGCCGCGATTGCGTCTCTCGCTCTTCACTTCGCGTCCTCCTCGTCGGTTTCATGGTAAATCCACCACGCCGCGACGATGGGCGCGACGAAGGCGACAAGGGGCGCAATCACCACGGTTGCGGCGAAGGCGACGACGGCGTTGATGATCTTGCGTGTCATGGTGTCTTCCTGTGTGGTTTGTTTTGGGGTTGAAGAACAAGCCGCGTGCGAGGGCACGGCGCGGCCAGCCGTGTAGCGGGCTGTGGCTCTCGCCACGGTCCCCATTTGGACGCAGACGTCGCTCGCCTGTGGTCTCTATGCCGGGGGCCCGGACGATTACAGTTAGCCTTGTCCCGGTTTTGGTCCATGGTTCGGATCACTGCTTCACCTCCGGCCGGTCGGTCGCAGCTGTTTCCTCGGCGGTTTCCGCATCCGCGCGCCCCGCCGTGGGGCTGTAAAGCCAAACTGAAGTCATGACGGACTGTTCGATTGTCGCTTTTATTTCATCTGTGTTGACGTGATGAACCTTGGCCTTGTCGATAGCCACCTCCGCAGTAATGCAGACCTTCGGGTATGCTTCAACGTCTTCCGTCGTCCTGCAGTCGAAGTATGTTGTCACTGCGAACTTGCTTGTTTTTACGATCATGCCTTGCCTCCTGTGTAAGTCACGCAGGCGGTCAGCGTCGCGGCCGCCAGCCAGTAGATCATCATGCGCAGGTTGCCGCGCACCGCATACGGCACGGACGCGCACACGTCGAGCGCGATCAGCGCCGTGGGGAAAACATACTCGCTCCTCACTTCGCGCCTCCCTTCTTCGCCGGGGCGAGAAGCCAGCGCACCATGCAGAAAACGCATGGAGCCTCCATGTCAAGGGATGGACACGCCCCGCATTCATCGCGCACGGTCACGGTCGCCGTATCAACAGCGTCCTCAGTCGTGTAGATGTCGCAGTTGCGCGGCGGCGCGGCGAGGGCGTCTTTCGCGTTCTTCAAGGGTATTACCCCTTTTGCGCCACTATGCCACCATAGCTGCGAACCAGAATCACATTCATCTATCACGCGGACTAACGCCGCCAGCGCCTCGCGCATCGCCGCCGCGTTGCCCAACCCGTGACTGCCTGTCACGGATTGCCGCTTCCATGCCGCCTTGATGCGGCCAGCATAGTACTCCATCTTCGCCTGGACCCACTCCAGTGCGTCGGCAGGTCCCGTATGTCCTTCGTTGAGCATATCGTCCAAGATGGTGTCTATCGTATCGGGATTATCACTCATAGTAGTCTCCTATGGTTTTTTCCATCGCCTTGCGCACATCGTCGATGTCGTAATGGCTGATACCTTCAATTCCACACACAATTGAATCTATGTCGTTATAGGCGCGTTTTGCCGCCGCCTCGATGCGGTCGGCGTGGTACTGCAATATCTCGTTTACGTCGCAACTACGCCAGTAGCCAGGCAACCTCGTGCCTCGCCGCATCTCTGCCACGATGTCCGCGATGTCCGCTATCGTCTCACTTGCCATCACAGCAGCTCCTCTCCCTTGGAAATTTCCGCAATCGCGGCGTCGAGCTTCCGGATCGCCGTGTCGCACGTCGCCATGACCAGCACTTCGTGACAAGTCATGCGGTCGCCGTGCGCTTCGCTTATCGCTTCGAGGCACTCGCGCACCTCCTTGAGTTCATTCGTCATCTTTCGCCTCCGTCCAGAAGTCCCGCCTGGCGTCCCACTCCTCGCGGCTGATCTGCGCCGGGCAGGGTGCGTTGTCCATGCAGGTCCCGAAGCTGTTGTACTGGCATCCGACGTTGCCGCATGGTTCGTTGCATGGTATGTCTCCCGGCATCATGCGCGCCTCCCCGCCCGGCGGGAGTTCCGCGCCCTGACGGCATACGGGTGGACGTATGCGCGCAGCTTGGGCATGAGCACGCGCTCCCAGATGTCGCAGAGCGTCTCGCCGCGCCCGTATGCGAAGATGAGCCCCTGGATCGAGGCGAGCTCGTTGGAGAGCCGCTCGGTCGTGCGGATAGTCACCTTGCGCGGGTGCGGGATCGAGCCCTCGTTGTCCGTCCTGGCGCGGACGAACCGGCGGCGCTTGGCCGGCTTGCGCTTCTTGGTGGTCTTGGTGTCGTTGGTCTTCGTCTTCATGGTCTGCTCCTTGTGTGTGGTTTGGTTTTGGGGGTTGTCGTCAAAGTTGCCTACTTGCCGCCTCTGCCTTTGTCGGCATCCTGTCGGCACAGCTTGCCGAGCCTCGCGTTGAGCGCTGCGGCCCGGTTGCGCGGCTCCTCGCCTGCGCGCGTCTCGCGGTAGAACGTGTAGAGCTCCTGGCGGAGGTCCGCGTCGGGAATCTCCGCCGCGAGCTGCCTCCACCTCCGGATGCTCTTCGCGTCGCCCGTCATGGCGACGATCATCACGGCGGGGTCGTGCCTGGGGTCGAAGAACGCGTTTCCGCCGTTCTCCGCGTCTCCGTGCACGTCGTCGGCGAACGCCCTCGCGTCCACCATCAGCTGGCTCCTCCCCCCACCGACCAAAAATCCACCGTTGACGTCGCCGTTGCCGTCGGCGTCTCCGCGCGCGTGCGCGCGAACGGCAACGGAACGGGTTGTATTATGCCTAAGGTGTTTGGTACTATCTTGTATAGTATTATTCTTGGAGGGAGGAAGGGAGGAAGGCATCGTGACATTGTGCGTGTCACGCGTGTCACACTTTGTCACCGTGACATTCCGTGACATGCGTGACTTGCGCTGCCGCTCTTTCCAGCGCTCGCGCTGCTGCTCAACCCGCTCGTCCATCCAGCCGCTGTCGTTCTGGATCATCGCGAAGATCGTCTCCTCTTCCGGGGTGAGCTTCACGGCCTGCTTGCAGAGCGCCCGCAGCACGTTCCCGGCGGCGAGAGAGCTCTTGCAGACCTTCCCGAAGTTGTACAGGGTGACGGGGTATATCATGGCTTTGTGGACCCCCTGGGGGGCGTTTTAGGCCCCCTGGGGGCGGTTTTGGGGTATTAGTACGGGATGTCCTCGGCGGATTCGTCCCCGGAGGGCTCCAAAACGGCTCCTGGCGCGTCCTGGGGGGTCGGCTGGGGCTTCACCTTCGGCTTGACCCCTAACGCGTCCTGGAGCGTTTTAGGCGGCTTCCCGGCGTCCTTATCCCCCCCGGCGGGGTCGGCGGCGGCTTCCGGCGGCTCGAACCAGTCGGCGGGCTTGCTCATACCGTCCCGGATCGAATTGTAAATCTTGCCAAGGGTGGCAAGCTGGGCGGGCTTGATCGCGTTCAGGTGGCACTGCACGCGCTTCTCGATCTGGGCGGGCGTGACCTGGTACTCGGCGAACTTCGCGACGAGCGCCTTGATCCGCTTCGGCGTGACCTCGAACTTCGTCTTGAGCGTCAGGTCGCACGCCGCGACGGCCTCCTCGACGATGTCGCCGGGGATGATGCCGAGGATGCAAGCGCGGAGACGCCTCGCGCCGTTGTTGGCGACGAGCTCGTAGATGTCCCTCGGGTCGGTGAGGCGGGTGTCGCCCCGCTTCGTGTGGCGGATGTGCGGGACCTGGAAAATCTTGGTCTGCCGGGCGTTCGTCTCCATGTCCCAGGCGAAGGCCTCGCAGGTCGACTCCCCGTTGCGCTGCTCCAGCTCGCGGATGCCGAAGGTCATGTTGCCCCAGTTCTGCGCGAGCATCTCCGCGAGGCGGATCGAGGGGCCAGTCACCTCCGTTCCACCGCGCGCGTAGGTGTAGCACGCCGTCTCGGCGAGCTTCGGGCGGGTGCAGGCGTTGAGGATTCGGTCCCTCGCGGCCACGACGTTGCGGGGGAAGGCCTTGGCCATCTGCATCTGGCCGATCGCCTCCGCCATCTCCCGCGTCTGCGCGACCATGGTAGCCGCGTTGCCCTTCGGCAGCATCTGGGCGTTAGCGCCCGCGACTGCCACCGCGTTTTCGTTTGCTTCGTTCATTTGTTTTTACCTTTCTGCCGCAGTGGTTCCTGGGGACATGCGGCCTCGCCCCGTGTGAAATTCAGTCCTCGGAAGGGGCCTTGACCAGGAAGCGCCGCGCGCCAGGGGCGGTCTTTGTGAACTTCTCGACGAAGTCGACCGGCAGCCCGCTCGTGTGGTTGGACGCCCAGAGCCACCGGCAGAGTCCCTCCCAGTCGGTCTTCGCCGTGTCCTTCGAGCTCTTCCAGGTCACGAGGGGCCTACCGTCCGCACCGGCGAGCACCTCCGCGTCGCCGAGGTATGCGCAGATGCGGCCCATGATCTCCGCAGCGTCCGCCTTGGCGGCCTGCTCCGAGCGCTTCGCGGAGGCGTAGCGCCTCACGAGCTCCGCGACCTCGTCGTTGACCGTCACGGACTTGCCGGGGTTGGAGCGCGCCCAGAGGAGCTTGCAGTCGGCCTCGTTTGTCGGCGGCGGCATCTTGTCCCCGACGACGAACTCCTCCCACCACTCGCCGATCCGCTTCTGCATGACGCCGATAACCTCGTCGTCGCGCTCCACGCGGTGAATCTCGAAGTGCTTGCGTCCGAGGAACATCACCGCGACGTCCGCGTGCTGCAGCCTCTCGACGAGCCCCATGTAGTGCTGCACCTGCGTCTGGTAGTGGAGCGGCACCATGCCGTCCCACTCGCGGCTCGCGGTCTTGCACTCCAGCAGCGTGTCGGTCCTCACCTCGTCGAGGTGCGAGGCGACCTTCTCGCCCTCCGGGACCACCAGCCTGTCGAAGTTGCCGAGAAGGCAGCCACGGTGGATCATCTTGTTGTAGCGGCGGACGGTGCGCCCGGTCTCGACCGAGTAGCGGCGGGCGACGAAGTCCTCAAGCTCCGTGCCGATCCGCATCGCCTCCGTCTCCTCCTTCGGAGCGGCGCGGCCCGTCTTGTCGAGCCACACGGTCACGGGCGTGGCCCAGGGGCTGATCCCCAGGACCGCCGCCGCGTCCGATCCTCCGATCCCGCTCCGCCTCTCCTGGAGCCACGCCTCCCTCTCTGCGGTTGCGTTCATGCTTACCTCCTTTTGCTCGCGTTGTTCCAGTCGATGAACCGGCGAATCTTGCCGTCCGGCCACTTCCGGTAGCCGGAGATGTAGGGGTTCCGCTCGCGAATGTGCAGCAGGACCGCCATTAGCATTGGTTGTGTTATCACCATGGTTTGCTCCTTTTCGTCTTTGGGTTTGTGGTTTTGGTTTCAGGCTATTTGGTGAGCGCGTAGATGGACTCCGCCGTGATCTTCGAGGTCCCGCGAATCTTGCGGGTCTTGAGCTCCCCGTCGCGCTTCATCCTGGCGATGGTAGGCACGCTCACGCCGAGCACGAGCGCGGCCTGGCGCTCCGAGAAGAGTCGCATCTCCGGCTCCTCGTGGGGGTTCGTGAGGTAGCGCAGCATCTTCTCCTTGACGCCGGGGCTGATCGTGAGGTCGGCCCGGATCGCGCTGGTGACTATGGTTCTCGTCGCCGCAGTCATTTGGCCACCTCCGGTCCCTTGCGCTTGATCCCGCGCCTGATGAGCACGGCGGCCTCGCGCATCATGGCGCGCCCATTCTCGGCGGCCTGGCGCTCCAGCGCGTCCTTGTCCTCGGGCGGCAGCTTGACGATTATCGACTTCTCTTCCATGTTGTCCTCCTTGCTTATATAAACCCCCTTGCCGGAGAGGTTTATATAAACCCGTTCCTAAAAAAAATTGTCAGGCGCTTTTCTCCGCCTCTCGCGGCACGCCGGCCTTGTCGGCCTCTTCGCGGATGAGCGCCCCGATGAGGGCGCCCGGCGCGTAGTTGTGGCGTGAGCAGAGGCTCACGAGCAGGGCGAGGGTCTCGCCGTCCATTTCGATTTCGACCGTCTCGTTCATTTCGTTAGTCCTTCCTCTTTTGCCTTTCTGGCGATAGCCTTGCGGATGAAGTCCGACCGGTCCTTGATCACGCCGAGTTCGCAGAGCCGCTGCAGCAGCTCGCGGTCGTGTGGCGCAAGCCAGACCGAGATTGCCTTGTTTCCCTTCTTGTGTTTTTGTGGCATCGCCGTTGTCCTTTTCCTGGTTCAGTGTTGCGTATTTTACCACAGGTTTATATAAGCCGTCAATAGCGAATTTTTAGTGAATCGCTATAAGCGCCCCCGGGCGCTGCACGCGCGGCGGGGGACGCTTGCGCCCGTCTACAGGCAGCGCTCCATACCCGCCTTGACGTCGGCCCCGAACGCGCGCGCGATCCGCTCCAGCAGCTCGCTGGTCGCGTCGTTGCGCCACTCCATGTAGCTGTCGACGTCGTACCCGTCGCCATCCTGGCGCGAGGCTATGAGGCGGAAGTCTCCGGCGATCATGGCGAACTCCGGGACGGAAGGGGCGCACGCCGCCGCCCACTCCGCCATCGAGACGCGGACCTCGTCGTGGAAGTTGCGGGCGGTCATGTCGCGCCATTCGGCCTCGTGCTCGCTCCAGGGCGTCGCCACGGGCGCGGCTGGCGCTGCGGGGGCCTCTGCGACGGGCTGCGGCTTCTCCGGCTCCGGCGCGGGCTCCGGCGCGGGCGTCGTCGCGTCCATGAGCGCGTCGATCTCGTCCTCGGCGGCGATGCGCTTCTCGATGCGGTCGACGGCGGCGAGGTCCTTCTTCGCCGACAGCGCGGCCCCGTCCTTCATGTACATGTCCGCGCGCTCGCGGAGAGTCTTCGCCATCTCCGCGCCGTTGTCTCCGGTGTCGCTGCGCTCCGGGGCTGCGATCACGCGCCCGGTCACGGCGTCGAGCAGCAGCGCCTCGTAGCTGGCGACGCGTCCGCAATCCGTGTGGCTGCCGCGAATCGGCATGGCCACGATTGAGGTGTCCGCGTTCTTCGCGAGGATCGGACGGAGTCCGCCCATGGCCTTGATCTCGGTCATGCCGTTGGCGTCCATCGCGTCCGCCACCCTGCGGAGGAGCTCGGCGTCGAACACGATCCGGTCTCCGCCCGGAAGGGGAATCGCCGCCCAGACTTCCAGGTTGCGGGAGATCGCACGCGCGAGGCGGATGCCCTTGGTGCACGTCGCCATGACGCTCGCGGGCGACAGCTTCACGGAGACGGCCCCGCTCTTCGCGGTGTAGTTCGGAATGACCTGCCGCCACTTCGGGAAGTCCCGGTCGGCTGCGTTCTTGTCGAACCCGAACCGCGTCGCGATCATCGCGCGCCCGTCGGTCGCCACCACGACGCCGTTCTTCTTGTCGTGGTAGGGGGCCTGCAGCGAGACGCGCTTCGGGTCCTTCGAGGCGAACCCCTCCGCGAGCTTCGACGCCCTGGCGATCCGCTTGGCCTCCGCCTGGATCGTGCGGTTGGTTTCCTTTGTGTTCATCTTCATGGTTTGCTCCTGTTTCTGCCGTTCCCGGCTTTGTTGGTTTTGGTTGTGGTTTTGGCTGGACTCGGTCGAGCTTTTCCGCTGGCTGCGGACACTTTCCCTCGTTCCGGTGTGTATTATACCATATTTTCCCCTTATCGCGCAATAGGGAAAATAAAAAATTTTCAAGGGGGTCTATACCCCCGTAAAACCCCGTAAAATGGGGCTTTTCAGGCTCCCAGGGGGCCAGGGGCGGGGTGGACGGCCTCCGGAGCGCCCCCGGCGACGTCCCCCGGCGGGGTCATTCGAGCCCGTACCCCGGCAGGGCGGCGATCTTCGCCCGGGCGGCCTCGGCGTTCGCCCGGTAGTAGTGCATGCTCATCTCCGGGCTCATGTGGCCGACTATGGCCTGGACCATCGCCATCGGCGCTCCGATGTTCGCCATGTTGGTTATGAAGGTCGATCGGAACGAGTGGAAGCCGACGGTGGCGACGGACCGGCGGAAGTTGTCGGGTCGCTCCCTCTCTTCGAGCCCGCACCTCCTAAAGTGCCGCATCACCATGTTCGACAGCGCCCACTCCGGCAGCTTGGCCAGCCCCGGCGTCACGAACCCAGACCTCTGCCTCCTGCCGACGACCTTGGCGAGGGCGGGGTGCACCGGGATCGCCACCGTCCGCCCCGACGAGTGCCGCGTCTTGCTCGGCCTCACCGTGAGCGTCGCCCCGCTCCGGTCGAAGTCCTCCCACCTCACGCGCGCGCAGTCGCTCATGCGCAGCCCCGTGAAGGCACCGAACGCGAACAGCGTCCGCAGCTCGCCGTCCGCCTCCTTGATGACCTTCTCCACCTCCGAGTCGTCGAGCGCACGGCGCAGGTGAGCCTCCACGCGCAGCGGGCGGAACCTCTCCCACGGGTTCGGCTCCACGCCGTTGACGCGCCAGATGCGCTTGAAGGTGCGCACGTACTTGTTGACGGTGTTCGGTGACGATACCGCGCGCGCGTACTTGACGAAGGCGGCGACGATCCCGGCGTCCACGTCCGCGAGCCTCTCCACGCCGGGGAAGGCGGCGGGCTGGTTCACCCTGCAGCGGGGGCCTCCGTCGTACCCGGACATCCAGCGCACGAGGAACCGCCAGCGCCCCATGTCGCCGGCCTGGGCCGTCTCGCTCTGCCCCGCGTTCTCCGGCGCGTCCGCGTAGTTCTCCCACGCCTGGTCGAAGTCCGGGCTCGGCGCGTCCCCGCGCAGGTGCTCGGCGATCACCGCGAGCCGCTCCTTCGCCGGCAGGTCGCTCCCGCGCGTCTGGTCGTTGAGCATGGCGAGCGCCCTGGCGCGGTCGCCCGTCCCCGTCGAGCGCAGTATCTTCCTGCCGTTGACGTATACCTTCGTATACCATACCTTCCCGCGCCTCTCCAGCGTCCCGGAACCGTTCTGCCGTCTGCCCATGCCTGCCTCCTTGTGTGTGGTTTTTTTGGTTGCCCCGTTGATATGCGCTGATATTATATGATATAATACGCGCGTTCAACGGGTATGAATTATACCACAATTCATCCCACAGAATCAACGGCAAGACTGAAAAATCAAGGGGTCGTGCAATCCTCCGAAGCCGAAGGTTGCTGGTTCGAGCCCAGTCAGTCGCACCAAACCCCCAATAAATATAGGGGTTTGTTTTTTAGGGTGGAACAAACGAACCCAAAAATACCGCACAAATTACCGCACAAAATGCCACTCGTTGCAATGCACGCGACAAGCGCCATCCTCGCCTACCCGCAGGCCTTCCCGCTCCTGACCAAGTACTACCTCAACGCCGAGAGAGGGAGAGCCTGAGGAAGTGTTTCAGCGGCCAGCGGCCAGCGGCCAGCAGCCAGTTAGAGCGGATGTTGGGTTGGCCGATTGCGCGGCAGGGGGACTATTTGGTATAATACACGACCAATGTTTGGTTTTCTGAAGAAGCGCAGCAAGGGTCCGGTCGTCTACGAGCGGGCCAAGCACTGCATTTCTCGGAAAGACATCGACCCCGACGCGCTGAAGGTGCTCTACCGGCTGAACGCCCTCGGCTACACCGCCTACCTGGTCGGCGGCGGCGTGCGCGACCTGCTGCTCGGCCGCAAGCCGAAGGACTTCGATGTCGGCACCAGCGCGACCCCCAATGAGGTGAAGCGCGCATTCCGCAACTGCTTCCTCATCGGCCGCCGCTTCCGCCTCGCGCACATCCGCTTCGGCGAGAAGGTGATCGAGACGGCGACCTTCCGCCGCAATTCGCAGACGGTCGGCGAGATCATCGAGCATGCAGCCGAGGGTCCGTTCGAGGACAACACCTTCGGCACCCCGGAGACCGACGCCTACCGCCGCGACTTCACGGTAAACGGCCTCTTCTACAACATCAAGGACTTCTCGGTCATCGACTGGGTGGGCGGGATGAAGGACCTCGAGGACAAGGTGATCCGCTCCATCGGCGACCCGGAGATCCGCTTCCGCGAGGACCCGGTGCGGATGATGCGGGCGATCAAGTTCTCGTCGCGGCTCGGCTTCAGGATCGAGCGCAAGACCGCCGCGGCGATGAAAAAGCTCCACGCCTGCATCCTCTCTGCCGCGGTGCCGCGCGTCTGCGAGGAGGTGTTCCGCCTCTTCCCCTACGGCTGCAGCGAGGAGGCGTTCCGCCAGATGTACGCCTGCGGGCTGCTCGGCGACCTGCTGCCCGACCTCGCGAAGTTCATCGACTCCGACGGCGGGAAGAAGTCCAGCACCTTCAAGTACCTCCGGGTGCTCGACGAATACGAGCGGATGATGTCCGCCAAGGGCTTCGAGGTGTCGAACGGGCTCCGCGCGGCGGTTCTGCTCACGGGCCTCTTCCGCCGCGAGCGCAAGGACGGCGCCGGGCGCAAGGTGATGCAGACCCTGCACGGCGCGCTGAAGACGCCGAAGTCGGTCTATTTCACCGGCGTGCTGCTGATGGAGTCGATGAAGCGCCTCGCCCAGTCGCCGTCCCGCGGCAAGCAGCGCTTTGTCCACAACCGTGATTTCCTCGACGCGCTCGACTACAACCGCATAATCCTGCGCGCCGAGGGCAAGAGCGAGAAGACGCTCGACGAATGGGCCGACCTCTACGAATCGAAAGGAACGAAAGAATGAACCTGATAGACCTCAAGAAGAACCCCGAACTCATTCCCGTCATCGAATGGTGGGAGAAGGACGGCAAGCAGACGGTGATCTGCGTCCTCGTGGCAGTCGCCGCGGTGGCCGGCTGGTATGGCTGGAAGCACCACCGCGCCTCCGAGCGCGCCGCGGCATCCGCCGCGATCGCCGAGGCCACGGCCCCGGCCGACCTCGAGGAGGCGGTCGCCAAGTTCTCCGGCTCCGCCGCCGAGCCGGCGCTCGAGATCAAGCTCGCGAAGAGCTACTACGACGACGGCCGCTACGACGAGGCGCTCGCCCGCTACGAGGAGATGTCCGGCAAGGTGCCGCCCGAGTTCGCCGACATCCCGGTGGTCGGCAAGGCGATGTGCCTCGAGGCGCTGAAGAAGTTCCCCGAGGCGCTCGAGGCCTTCGACGGCTTCGTGGAAGCCAACCCCAAGAGCTATCTGGCGCTCACGGCGAAGCTGGGCGCGGCGCGGTGCCTCGCTGAGTCCGGCGACTCGGCGAAGGCGCTCGAGCGCATCGAGGCGCTCAAGAAGGAATGCGAGGGCGACGATGCCGCCAAGAGCAGGGTGGAGGCCGCCGAGAACGCGATCAAGCGGCTCGCCAAGGAGCCGAAGGAGTGACCGCGGCGGTTGAAACCGCAGGGCTGAATTTGGTATAATCCGCAAAACTACGAAAGGTAAAAAGGGAAAATGACTATCTTCATCGGCTTTCTCTATGTAATCGAGGTGCTGTCCTGCCTGCTGCTGGCGCTGGTGATTCTGCTCCAGAAGCCCAAGGAAGGCGGGCTTGGCGGCGCCATTGGCGGCGGCATGCTCGAGGCTTCGCTCGGCGCCGACGCCGGCAACGTGCTCATCAAGGCGACGGCCATCCTCGGCGCGATCTTCCTCGCCAACACGCTGGTGCTGGCGCGACTCACTTCGACGGTGCATTCGCGTTCGATCATGGCTCGCGAAGTCGCCCCTGCGGCGCAAACGGCTCCCGAGCTGCCGCTTGGCGCTCCTGAGCTGCCTGCTCCTGCACCCGCACCTGCGCCTGCGCCGGCCGCTCCCGCTCCCGCGCCTGCACCGGCACCGGTTGCGGCTCCGGCTGCTCCTGCACCCGCACCCGCGCCTGCTCCCGCTCCCGCCCCTGCGCCGGAGGCTCCGGCGCCGGCGAAGTGAAGAAGCTTGCGCTTTTCGTCGCGACGGGGTTCGGCTTGGGTCTCGTCGCGCCTGTTGCGCCCGGAACGATCGGATCGCTTCCGGGCGTTGCGCTTGCTTACCTGACCACGCAGCTGCCGGTCTGGATGCAGATTGCGGTATGCGCGCTCTTTGCTCTCGCAGCGATCCCCATCTGCGGCTCGGCGGAGCGCACGCTGGGGATCAAGGACGACGGGCGGATCTCTGCGGACGAGTGGATGCTCTTCCCGATTGCGCTCATCGGCATTCCGCTCGCGGACCTGCCGTGGTGGTCGATGATTGTCTTCTTCGTGATCGTGCGCTTCGTCGACATCGCAAAGCCCTGGCCGTGCCGCGCCCTGCAGGCGATCCGCGGCGGTCTCGGCATCGTGATCGACGACTTCTTCGCCAACCTCTACTCGCTCGGCCTGAACTGGCTGGTAGTCGTTTTCGTCATCCGTCGGACGCTCGCGCCGGCGTAGCATTTTAAGGGGAGTTAAGGATATGAAGACTGCAAGGACACTCGTCGCGCTCGTGGTGGCCGCGTTCGCCGCATGCGCATTTGCCGCGGAGTCGCCGGTACGCGAACCGGCGAAGGTCATCTTCGACACCGACATGCTCACCGACTACGACGACATCGGCGCGATCGCCGTCCTGCACGCGCTTGCGGACGCCGGCGAGTGCGAGATCCTCGCCACCGTGAGCTCGACGCGCGGCAATTCGTCCGTCGCCGTCTGCGAGGTGGTGAACGCCTGGTACGGACGGCCGGACATCCCCGTCGGCTGCGTCCGCGGCATCGGCATCGGCGGTTCGCCGGAGACCGGCGACGGCAACGGACACGGGAAGTTCCGGGAGATCGCCGCGAAGTACACGCGGTTCGTGAAGCACCCCGACTCGTCCCAGGCGCCGGACGCGCTGGAGGTCTACCGCCAGGTCCTTTCGGCGCAGCCGGACGGATCGGTGACCATCTGCACCGTCGGGTTTACCAGCAACCTGCGGCGGCTCGTCGAGGCGTATCCGGAGCTGGTGGCGCGCAAGGTGAAGCTCTGGGTGGCGATGGCGTGCAAGTACCCTGACGGCGAGGAGTACAACTCGTCGATGGACGCGGAGTCATCGCGCATCGCCTTCGAGAAGTGGCCCACGCCGATCGTCTTCAGCGACTGGGACTACGGCAGGTGGATCTTCACCGGACGCCGCATCGCCGAGGACGCGGACGCGTCGGGTCCGGTGAAGGACCTTTTCGCCGCCTGCCTGCCGGCGCGGAGCGAATGCAGCGAGACGACCTACGACCGCAGGGAAGGGCATCCGAGCTGGGACGAGACGGCGGTCCTCTACGCGGTGCGCGGCGCGGGCGACGTCTTCGGGCTCGAGCGCGGCACCTACCGGATGGCGCCGGCGGGCGGGCGCAATGTCTGGAAGGCGGATCCGTCCGCGCGCGACGCGCGGATCGTGGAGAAGCTGCCGAAGGCGGAGGTCGGTCGGATCATCGACGAGCTGATGTGCCGCCGGCCGCGGCGCGCGGAGTGGACGCGGCGCGAGGCGGTGGACATGGGGCGGGTGGCGCCGGCGAATCCGTGCGTCGAGATCGTCGCCGACCGGGCGGACTGCAGCTACCTCTGCGGCGAGAAGGCGGTATTCGAGGTGCTGGTGAAGGACAAGTCGGGCGCATCGCTCACGTCCGGCGTGGTCCAGGTGCGGCTGGACAACTTTGGCGGCAAGGTGGTGGCGTCGAACGCGGTGGACCTCGCGAAGGGGAATCCGTTCCGGGTGGAGGGGACGCTCTGGGAGCCGGGATTCCTGAGGGTGCTCGTCGACGGCGCAAACGCCTCGTCCGTCGGCTTCGAGCCGGAGCGCATCGTCAAGGGCTCGGCGATGCCGGAGGACTTCGACGCGTTCTGGCGCGACGCGCGCGCGAAGCTGGCGCGCGAGGTGCCGCTCGATCCGCAGGTGGAGATCGTGCCGGAGCGCTGCACGAAGGACTTCGACTTCTTCCGCATCTCGTTCGCCACCTTTGGACGCAGGGTCTACGGGCTCATGGCGGTGCCGACCGGCGCGAAGCAGGGGCGGCGGTATCCGCTCGTCTTCCAGGTCGCGGCGGCGGGGCTCGGGGACTGGAGCCAGAACCTGCATCCGGGCAACGACGAGGTGAAGGTCTTCATGACCGTGTACGACTGGCCGCCGCTCTGGGGCGCGAGGCTCAACGAGGCGAAGGCGAAGTACGACCGGATGAACGAGGAGCTGCGTGCGGAGTGGAAGCTTCCGGAAAGCGGTCGCTACTGCACGGCCGGCCTCGCCGGCGGACGCGAGACCTACTGGTTCTATCCGGTCATCCTCGGCATCGACCGGGTGGTGGACTGGGCGGCGGAGCGTGCCGAGGTGGACCAGTCGAAGGGCGTCGTCTACGAAGGCACTTCGCAGGGCGGGATGTTCGGGCTGATGCTCACTGGCCTCAACAAGCGCATAACCAGGACGGTTCTCTTCGTGCCGGCTGGCTGCGACACGCTTGGCTACCTGCAGGGCGACCGCCAGAGCGGCTGGCCCTACCCGATCGAGTCGCAGAGCGAGGCGGACAAGGCCGCGGCGCTCGCAAACGCGCCGTACTTCGACGGCGCGAACTTCGCGGCGCGCATAGAGTGTCCGGTGCGGTTCATCGTGGGCTACAGCGACGTCACCTGCCCGCCGGCGGCGGTTTGGGCAGGCTATAACGCCTGCCCGGCGAAGGACAAGGCGATTGCCGCGCGGGTGAACATGACGCACGGCGTGGACGGGGCGTCATACTGGAAGTACGGGCGCTGGGTGCGCGGCAGATAGGAGGGTCGACATGGCGAAGACGAATCCGATGTGCCTGGAAGGCAGGCGGATACTGGTGACGGGGGCGTCGTCCGGCATTGGCCGCGCGGCGGCGGAGCTGGCGGCGGAGCTGGGGGCGTCGGTAGTCTTGTCGGCGCGGCGCGCCGATGCGCTGGAGGAGGCGCGGCGGACGATGGCGAACCCGGATGCGCACACGGTGGTCGCGGGCGACCTCGCCGACGCGGCGTTTGCGAAGTCGCTTCCGTCCGCGGCGGCGGCGGGCGGCAGACTCGACGGCTTCGTCCACGCGGCGGGGATCTGCCGCGCGATGCCGGCCGGGGTGGTCGCCGAGCGCCAGCTGGAGGAGTCGATGAAGGTCAACTACTTCGCGTTCATGCTGATGATGGGCGAGTTCGCGAAGGGGAAGCTCGCGGGGAAGGGCTTTTCGGCGGTGGCGGTGTCGTCCGTCTCGTCGCAGGCCGGCTGGGCCGGGGGCTCGCTCTACGCGGGCTCCAAGGGCGCGCTCGACGCGGCGGTGCGTTCGCTGGCGGTGGAGCTGGCGCCGAAGGGGATGCGGGTCAACGCGGTGCTGCCATCGAACATCAGGACGCCGCTCTCGGCCGCGCTCGCGGCGGCGGCTGGCGACGATGCCGCGGCGGCGCTTGCCGCGCGCCACCCGCTGGGCTTCGGCGAGCCGCGCCAGGTGGCGGCGGCGATTGCGTTTCTGCTGGGCGACGCGGCCTCGTTCGTGACCGGCGCCGCATTGCCGGTCGACGGCGGCTACCTCGCCGGCTGACTGTCGTTTTGGGCGTGGAGGGCTGATGATATACGCGTTGAGAAAGCTGATCGCCTTCGTGTTCCTCGGCGGGATGTTCTGGTTCATCTACCAGGACCTGGACAACCTCGACAAGCCGTGGTTCATGCATGCGCTCGGGCTCATCGCCATTGTCTTCGCCTTCTTCTGGCTGCTCATCCCGATGGTGGTGGTGCGTTTCCGCATCGCCGCCCGCCGCCGCCAGAACCTGACGCGCTACGGCGAGTGGCGCGCGGCGCTCGGTCCCGGCGGCCCGCGGCCGCTGGAGAAGGGCGGCGGGCGGCTCCGGCTCGGTGACGGCGAGAAAGTCTACTTCCACGAGCGCGGCACGCTGTACGTCCGCGCGGGGGCTGGATTCGACGAGGTGTCCGTCTCCGGCCGCCCGGGCGACGTGGCCTTCCCCCGGCTCCGCCACCTCAGGCGCAAGATCCAGCGCGTCCACTTCTACCTCACCGACCGCAGGGTGGTTTTCCTGGGCAAGGAGCTCGACCGCGCCTTTGCGCTTTCCGCCGACTTGTCGTTCTCCGACGCGCCGGGAGGCATCGTATTCTCGTTTCCGCCCGCCGAAGGCGGCGAGATGGCGTTCACCTTCCGCAATCCGCTGGTCGTCGCCGACGTGCTGCGGGCGGTGATTCGCGGCGGCGCGGATTCGGTTTCGTTAACAAAACGTTAACACTGTTTTGCTAATATACGCGCCAAAGCCCGGTCCAGGTGGGCAGGGTGCAGCGAGAGGCTGATTTTTGGTATAATACGCAAACTCAAGAAAAGGAGTCAAGGACAAATGCTTGAAGTCAAGAACCTGAAGAAGCGCTTCGGCGACTTCGAGGCGGTGAAGGGAGTCTCCTTCGTCGTCAACGAGGGCGAGGTGCTGGGCTTTCTGGGCCCGAACGGCGCCGGCAAGTCCACCACCATGCGGATGATCACCGGCTTTCTGCCGCCGACCGCCGGCACGGCCGTCGTCAACGGCCACGACATCGCCGCCGACCCGATCGCGGCCAAGGCCGACCTCGGGTACCTGCCGGAGTCCGCGCCGAGCTACAAGGCGATGACGGTCAGGGACTACCTGGCGTTCGTCGCGTCGGTCCGCCGCGACCGCTGCCCCGATGTCGCGAAGGCGGTGGAGGCGGCGATTGCCAAGGCTAAGCTCGAGGGCAAGGCCAACCAGACGATCGAGACGCTGTCGAAGGGCTACCGCCAGCGCACCGCGTTCGCGGCGGCGATAATCCACGATCCGAAGGTGCTGATCATGGACGAGCCGACCGACGGCCTCGACCCCAACCAGAAGTTCACCGTCCGCGAGATGATCAAGGAGATGGCAGCGCAGGGCAAGGCGATCATCATCTCCACCCACATCCTCGAGGAGGTCGACGCGGTCTGCTCGAAGGTCGTCGTCATCGCCGACGGCGAGGTGAAGTTCGAGGGCTCGCCCGATGGGCTCAAGGCGCAGGATCCGTCCGGCAACGGCCGGCTTGACGAGGCGTTCCGCAGCCTCACGATGAAGGAGGCGAAGTGATGAAAAACGCCATTGCCGTCTTTAAGCGCGAGTTCAAGGCGTACTTCGACTCGCCGGTCGCGTACGTGTTCCTGGTGGCGTTTCTCGCGCTCATCGGGTTCATGACCTTCGCCGTGGCGATGTTCTACGAGCGCCGCCAGGCCGACCTCGCCCCGTTCTTCTTCTGGCATCCGTGGGTGTACCTGCTGCTGGTGCCGGCGGCGACGATGGGCCTGTGGGCGGACGAGCGGCGCAACGGCACCGCGGAGCTCCTGCTGACGCTGCCGGTGACGCTCGTCCAGGTGCTGGTGGGCAAGTTCCTCGCCGCCTGGGCGTTCATCGCGATCGCCCTCGGCCTCACCTTCCCGGTGGCGCTCACGGCCGGCTACCTCGGCTCGCCCGACTGGGGCGCGGTCGCCTGCGGCTACCTCGGCTCGCTGCTGCTCGCCGGCGCCGCGTGCGCGACGGGCGTCTTCGCCTCGTCGATCTCGAAGTCGAGCGTGATCGGCTTCGTCGTCTCGCTGGCGATGATCTTCATGCTGCTGATCGTCGGGTTCGACCCGGTGATCGGCGCGGTCGCGGGCTGGGGCGTCCCCGCCTGGATCACCGACTCGGTGGCGGCGTGCTCGCTCCTCTCCCACTTCGAGGCGCTGCGGCGCGGCGTGGTGGACCTGGCGGACGTCGGCTACTACGTCGGCGTGATCGTCTTCATGCTGGCGGCGGCGAAGACGGTGACAGACGGCCGGCGCGGCGCTTCCAAGGGCGTCGTCGGGCTCGTCCTCATCGCGGTCGTCGCCGCGGCGGCGGACATAGTGGTCGCCAAGCTGCCGCTTCGCGTCGACCTCACCGCGGAGAGGCTCTACACGCTCTCCTCCGGCTCGCGCGCGGTGCTCGGCAAGCTCGACCAGGACGTCACCCTCAAGCTCTACTTCAGCGCCTCGGCGCCGGACATGCCGATGGCGCTCAAGACCTACGCCCAGCAGGTCGAGAACCTGCTCAAGGAGTACGTGCGCGCGTCGGGCGGGCGCGTGGCGCTCGAGGCCTACGACCCGAAGCCGGACTCCGACGCCGAGGAGTGGGCGCAGCGCTACGGCGTGGAGCCGCAGACGGCGAACCCGTTCGGCGCGCCGGTCTACTTCGGCGTCGTCGCGGTCTGCGGCGACCGCGAGGAGACGCTGGGCGTGGTCTCGCCCAAGACCGAGGCGACGCTCGAGTACGACCTCACCCGCCTCGTCACCCGCGTGGCGTGGCCGGAGCGCCCGGTCGTGGGGGTGATGACCTCGCTCGACGGCGTGCTCGGCGAGAAGCCGAACCCGATGGCGATGAGGATGGGGCAGCGTCCGCAGCAGGGCTGGGCGGCGTTCGCCGAGCTCGCGAAGGACTACGACGTGCGCGAGGTGGCGGTCGACGCGAAGGAGATCGACCCCGCGGTGAAGACGCTCGTCCTCCTGCACGCGAAGGACCTCTCGGACGCCACGCTCTACGCGATCGACCAGTTCGTCCTCCGCGGCGGCCGGCTCGTCGCCTGCGTCGACCCGTTCTCGATCAAGGACATGATCGCCTCGCGCCAGAACCAGCCGAACCAGATGATGATGCAGATGGGCGGTGACGGTCCCTCCACGCTCGGCAAGCTCTTCGACGCCTGGGGAGTCAAGTTCGACACCGGCAAGGTGGTCTGCGACCTCGAGGCGTCGACGCGCCTCGGCAACGGGCAGGGAGGAGTCGAGGACAATCCCGCGTTCCTCTCGCTCGGCAAGGCGAACATGGACAAGGGAGACCTTCTCGTCTCGCGCCTGACGCAGGTGATGCTGCCGTTCGCGGGCGCGTTCGAGTTCGCGAAGAAGGAGATGGATCTCGTCTTCACCCCGGTCATGACCACCTCCGAGAAGAATTCCTGCACAGTCGACAAGATGGCGCTCCAGTTCGGCGGCGGAGTGAAGGACATGGTGCCGAACGGCAAGGGGCGCGTCGTCGCCGCACGGCTCGCCGGCACCTTCAAGACGGCGTTTCCGAAGGGGCCGGACGGGACTAACGACGTCTCGAAGGCGCTCGCCGAGGGCAAGGGCGCGGTGATGCTCGTCGCCGACACCGACTTCCTCGCCGACGACTTCTGCGTGCGGATCATCAAGACACCGTTCGGCCAGATCCCGCAGCTCATCAACGAGAACCTCACGCTCTTCGCGAACGTGATCGAGCAGTTCGCCGGCAACGAGGACCTGATCGGCGTCAGGAGCCGTGGCGCCTCGGACCGTCCGTTCACTAAGGTCAACGAGCTGGAGGCGGAGGCGATGCGCAAGTGGCAGCAGAAGGAGGCCGACCTGCAGGCCGAGCTCGAGGCCACCCAGCAGCGGCTCCAGGCGCTGCAGAAGCAGAAGAGCGGCAGCGAGCGGATGATCCTCTCGAAGGAGCAGCAGGACGAGATCGTGCGCTTCCGCAAGAAGCAGGCCGACACCCGCCGCGAGCTCAAGAACGTGCGCAAGGAGCTGACGAGCGGCATCGACTCGCTCGGGCTCTTCCTCAAGACGGTCAACATCGGCCTGATGCCGCTCGTTGTGGTGCTCTTCGGCCTCGGCCGCGGGTGGATGCGGAAGCGCCGCGCCTGAGGCGCGGCCTGGAAACGGCAACTGCAATCGGAAAGGAACCTCAGAAATGACGAACAAGAATCTGGCGGTGCTCGCGGTGGCGGCGGTCGCGCTCGGCGGCGCGGCGCTCTACCTGAACAGCTCCTCGCGCCCGGCGGGCGCGAAGCTGAACGGCGAGAAGGTGCTCCCCGGCCTCGACGCGGCCGAGGTGGCGTCCATCGAATTCGGCGAGAAGCTCAGGCTCTCGGCCGGCGACGGCGGCTGGAAGATCGACACCTACTACGGCTATCCGGCCGACCGCACGAAGATCGCGGACAACCTGATGAAGCTCGTCGAGCTCAAGGTGGGCCAGGTCGCGCGCGGGAAGAAGATCGAAAAGCCGGAGAGCCTGGTGCTGCGCGACGCCGCGGGCAAGGCGCTTGCGGAGCTGCCGCTCGGCGAGCGCCACGCGAAGTGGGGCCACGGCCGCTACGCGCTCTACAAGGGCGAGGCGGTGCTCCTCTCCGACCAGCTCGACGCGTTCGAGTCGACCGACGCCGACGCGGACGCCAAGCGCTGGTGCGAGACGAAGATCGTCGACGAGCCGTGGATCAGCTTCAACAAGGTGGCCGATCCGAAGGCCGACGCGGCTGCCTACGGCTTCGCGACCGGCGTCGTCGCCAAGGTGACGATCGGCGGCGACACCAACCGCACCATCACCGTCGGTGCCCCGGTCAAGGGCGGCTCCGACCGCTACGTCAAGCTCGACGGCTCCGACTGGGTGTACGAGGTTTCGTCCTATTCGGTGGAGAAGTTCCTGCCCAAGCCGGAAGAGTCCAAGAAGGACGCCGAGTCCGCCAAGCCAGAGGAGCTGGTCAAGAAAGAGGCTGAGGTTCCCGCCAAGACCGAGGAACCGGTGAAGGCAGAAGCGCCGGCGAAGAAGTGACTTCGCGCTTGAAGACGAGGGCCGATTTTTGATATAATACACAAATAATTTCCAATCTGTCCAAGAAAGAAGAGGAGATAAAGACATGTCGATGATGAAGGGGTTTTCGAATGCGTTCCGCATCCCCGAGCTCCGTAAAAAGATCCTGATTACGCTGGGCCTCGTGTTCGTGTGCCGTCTGGTGTCGCAGATTCCGACCCCGGGGGTGGACTGGCAGACGCTCCAGAAGCTGGTGGCCGACCTCAAGTCGCAGTCCGGCGGCGGCGGCATGCTCGACCTCTTCGACGTCTTCACCGGCGGCGCGCTCGGTCAGTGCGCGATCGGCTTCCTCTCGATCTGGCCCTACATCTCGGCGCAGATCGTGATCCAGCTCCTCTCATCGGTCATTCCGTCGCTTGAGAAGCTGAAGAAGGAAGGCGAGTCGGGTCGCCAGCAGCTCGCGCAGATCACGCGGTGGCTCACGATCGTCCTCTGCGTGGTGCAGTCGTGGGGCATCGCGACGGCGCTCAGCCATCCTGCCGCGCTCGGCGAGGCGTTTGCGGGCGTGGAGATCGTGACCAACCCGGGCATCGGCTTCCACCTGATGACGGTGATCGGCATGACCACCGCGTCGCTCTTCGTGATGTGGCTCGCCGACCAGATCACCACCTTCGGCATCGGCAACGGCGCGTCGCTGATCATCATGATCAACATCACCTCGCGCCTCCCGGCGGCGCTAATCAGCGCGTGGGAGCGCTACTTCGGCCTCGCGGGCGTCGAGGCTTCGGCGCCGATCGCCGAGATGCCGATCGTGGTCGGGTTCTTCCTGCTGGTGGTGATGGGCACGGTGATGCTCACCCAGGGCGTGAGGAAGGTGACGATCAACTCCACCAGCCGCAGCGCGGCGGGCGGCGGCTCCTACGGAGCGATGCGCCAGACGTTCATGCCGCTGAGGGTGAACTACACAGGCGTCATGCCGATCATCTTCGCCCAGCCGCTCATCTCGCTGCCGGCGGCGCTGCTGCAGCGCTTCACCGCGTCGGGTACGCGCCTCCACGAGTTCGCGCAGCGCCTCGGCGACAGCGGCTCGGCGCTGCACCTCGTGGTCTACGCCGCGCTGATCATGTTCTTCGCGTTCTTCTGGGTTGCCACGCAGTTCAACGCGGTGGACATCTCCGAGAACCTGAAGAAGGGCGGCTCCTACATCCCTGGCATCCGCCCCGGCCGCGCCACGGCGGAGTACCTCGACGACATGATGACCAAGATCACCCTCATCGGCGGCACGGGCCTCCTGATCGTCGCGATCATCCCGATGATCCTGATGGGCTGGATGCACATCCCGTGGGCGATCGCCTCGTTCTTCGGCGGCACCTCGCTCCTGATCATCGTGGGCGTGGCGCTCGACACGCTGCGCATCATGGAGTCTCACCTGCTGGTCAGGAAGTACGACGGGTTCCTCTCGCACGGCTCGCTCCGCGGGCGCGGAGGGGTGTGACCCCGGTCCGCAAGATCCTGTCCCTCGACAGCGGCCCGTTCTGGCAGTTCGTCAAGTACGGCGTCATCGGGGTAATGGCGACCCTCGTGCAGACGGGGGTCTTCTATGTCATGGCGGCGACCTGCCTCAAGTGCCTGACGGCCGACGACTGGGCGGTGAGGTTCCTGGGGCTGCCGTCGGCCGCCTTCACCGGCGAGGAGGCGTGGTACGCCTCGCGCGGGACGCTGGCGGCGGCGGCGACGGCGGTGGGCTTCGTGGTCGCCAACGTCTTCTGCTGGCTGATGAACCGCTGGTTCGTGTTCCGTCCCGGCAAGTTCAGGTGGCACGTGGAGCTCGCGATGTTCTTCGGCGCGTCCACGCTGGCGACGGTCATCGCGCTTTCGGTCATGAAGTTCCTGATCGACCAGTTCGGGATGATGACGACGCTCGCCGTGTTCGTCGAGATCGTGGTCTCGTTCATGGTCAACTTCTTCGTCCGCAAGTTCATCATCTTCAAGGGGTAGGGTATGGCGCGACTCGACACCAGATTGGCAATGACGGCGATCGTCGCGTCGGCGGCGCTTGCTGCGGCTGCGCTCGACGACGCGACGCTCAAGCTCGTCTCCGACGTCGAGGCGATGTCGAAGTCGATCGCCGAGCGCACGGCAGAGAAGACCGCAGAGGAGACGGTGAAGAAGGCGATCGCGACCGCGGCGAAGGAGGCGTCGACGGCCGCGGCGCAGTCCGCGGCGGCGAAGACGGCCGAGGCGCTGAAGGCGGACGAGCGCAGGAAGAGCGAGGCGCGCGAGCAGCGCAGCTTCATCGAGACGCGGGTAATCAAGCTCAACCACGTCTCCGCCCTCGAGGTGGCCGCGAACCTGAACACGATGTGGAACGGCGAGTTCGGCCAGACCTGGAAGGTGACGAAGATGGCGGTCGCCTACCCCGAGTCGAACTCGATCATGCTCACCGCGCCGAAGACCATCCTCGACGCCTGCGAGAAGGCGCTCGCATCGCTGGACGTGGAGGCGCAGCAGGTCTACATCGAGGCGAGGTTCGTGGAGCTCGGCAACACCGCCTCCCACAAGGTCGGCATCGACTGGTCGATGTTCGACGGGATGCGCGGCACGGCGACTCTCGGCGGCGGCGTCAACAGCCGCCGCGTCGGCGACGCGGTTTCGGCGTACACCACGAGGAACGGCGCCAACGAGTACAACTTCACCGAGTACAACGTCGGCGGCCAGGGCTCCGACGGCAACGTCAGGACCATCGGCGGGCGCGACGGCTCGATCACCTACTTCAACGGAACCCTGAACTTCTCCGAGATGTCGCTCACCATGAGCGCGCTCGACAAGACCGAGGACGCGAAGACCTTCTCCAACCCGAAGATCATCGTCTCCTCCGGCAAGAAGGCGACGGTCGACATGACCACCAAGTACCCGAATGTCAAGGTTGCCGCCAAGCGCACCGAGGCGAGCGGGTCGACCTCGCTCGACATCGCCTCCAACATGGAGGCTATCCCCGGCGAGGACAAGTTCATGTTCGCGAACGAGGCGTTCTTCAGCTGGGGCATCTCGCTCGACGTGACTCCGCGCGTCGGCACCAACGGCCTCATCAACGTCTCGATCGTGCCGACCATCTCCTCGCTCAAGGACTGGGTGGTCACCGGCACCAGCTCCGACGACGACTCGGGCACCATCTCGTCGAAGTACCCGGAGATCCAGGTGCAGCGGCTCGTGACCGAGTTCAACCTCGCGAGCGGCACCACCGCGGTGATCGGCGGCCTCTCCGTGACCGAGGAGCGCCAGGTGGACAGCGGCATTCCGCTTCTCAGGTCCATTCCCTGGATCGGCCCGAGGATCTTCGGCGGCATGGAGCGCGTCAAGGAGCAGAAGGAGATCATCGTCTTCGTCACCGTCGGGCTCGTCGACCCCCACGAGATCCGCGAGGACGCGGGGCTCCCGAAGAACGCAGTCCTCGGCCGCCAGTACACCAAGGGCCAGAAGCTCGAGCCCGGCGACCGTCCCGAGCGCAGCATGGAGGGGATGGAGTCGCTCGACATGCGCCTCCTCGAGGAGCAGGCCAAGGACCCGCTCCAGACGAAGAAGCGCGGCGCCAACTTCAACTTCGGCGACTACATGCCGTTCACCAAGGACGAAGACTTCAACCAAACCTACAAGGAAAGGTCAGACGACTAATGAAACTCAGGAACATCGTCGCGCTCATCTGCGCGCTCGCAGCCTCCGCCGCGATGGCGGACAAGCTCTACCTCAAGTCCGGCTCGATGCTGACCGGCAAGGCGGGCACCGCCTCCACCGGCGAGCTCGTGTTCGTCTCAGACGACCTCGGCGAGGTCAAGGTGAAGCTCGAGAACATCGAGCGGCTCGAGGACGCCGGCAGCCACGTCGTACGCTACGACGACGACACCCGCGAGACGATGGGCCTCGCCGTCGAGAAGGGCGCCTGGAGGAAGGGCGACAAGCCGCTCGACATGGCGAACGTAAAGGAGATCGACCCCGAGGTCGAGAAGTGGCACGGCAGCGTCAACGGCGCGTTCAACGCCGCGCGCGGGAACACGGTCGAGAACTCCTGGAGCGTGCTCGCGAACGTGAACCGCCGCTGGGAGAAGGACCGCTTCAACGCGACCTTCGGCTACTACTACAGCGAGAAGGGCACCGCCGACACCGACAAGGAGCGCTCCACCGACCGCTGGGAGGCCGAGGCCCAGCACGACCACTTCTGGCTGACCAAGGTCTACACCTACGAGAACCTCCGCTACGACCGCGACATGATCCAGGCCCTCCAGGCCCGCTACCGCGTCGGCCTCGGCGTCGGCTACCAGTGGCTCGAGAAGAGCCTCTTCGAGACGACCGGCAAGTGGAGCTTCAACCAGGAGCTCGGCGTCAACTGGATCAAGGAGGAGTACAAGGAGAGCAACGACGACGTGAAGAAGGACGGCTTCTGCGCGCTCCGCTACGCCCACCACCTCTCCTGGCTGCCGAAGTGGAACGAGGGCATCGAGGTGTTCCACAACTTCGAGATCCTGCCCGAGGTCGACGACTGGGACAAGTACCTCGCCAAGGCCGACGTCGGCTTCGCCACCAAGCTCATCTACGACCTCGACCTCCTCGCGAAGATCGAGTGGGACTACAACTCGCGCCCCGCCGGCGACCGCAAGAAGACCGACCTGAGGTACCTCGTGGGCCTCGGCTACAAGTGGTGAGCGGCCCGAAGCCGCCAGCCGCGCGTTCGGCATGAAGGTCGCGATAGCCTACCCTCCGCTTCCAAGCGGGAACGGCGTCCCCCTGCTTACGCAGAACCGCCAGTTCCAGTGGTTCTCGCGGCCGACCTACATCTTCCCCGTCGTTCCCGCGACGGCGGCGACGATGCTGAAGCAGGCCGGGCACGAGGTGCTGTTCCTGGACGGCATCGCCGCCGAGATGACGGCGGAGGAGTTCGAGTCCAGGCTCGCCGCCTTCGCGCCCGACCTCGTGGTCCTCGAGACCAAGACCCCGGTCGTCAAGCGCCACTGGAAGTGGATTGCCGACCATCCGTCCCTCAAGTGCGTGCTCGTGGGCGACCACGTGACCGCGCTCCCTGAGGAGTCGATCGGGAAGCCCGGCGTCTGGGCGGTGATCCCCGGCGGCGACTGGGACTACGGGCTGCTCGACTTCGTCGCCGACGGCTGTCCGAAGGGGGTGAGGCCGTTCGCGCTCCGCGAATCCATCCGGGACCTGCCGTGGATCGACCGCGACCTCGTCCACTGGGAGCTCTACGCGAAGAAGAACGGCAACTTCCGCCGCACGCCCGGGACCTACGTGATGTCCGGCCGCGACTGCTGGCACGGCAAGTGCACCTTCTGCAGCTGGACCACCCTCTACCCGCGCTACCGCGTGCGCGACCCGATCGACGTCGTAGACGAGATCGAGACGCTAGTCGAGAAGTACAAGGTGAAGGAGATCATGGACGACTCCGGCACCTTCCCCGTCGGCGAGTGGCTGAGGACGTTCTGCAACGAGATGATCCGCCGCGGGCTCCCGAAGAAGGTGCGCATCGACTGCAACATGCGCTTCGGCCGCCTTGGTCCCGAGGACTACCGGCTGATGCGCAAGGCCGGCTTCCAGTTCGTCCTCTTCGGCGTCGAGAGCGCCAACCAGGAGACGCTCGACCGCTTCAACAAGGCGCTCAGGGTGGAGGACGTCGAGAAGGGCGCGAAGTGGGCTACCGAGGCCGGACTCGACGTTCACCTCACCTTCATGTTCGGCCATGCCTGGGAAGGTCCGAAGGAGATCGCCAACACCGTCGCGCTCGCGCGGCGGCTGCTCGCGAAGGGCTGGGCGAAGACTCTCCAGTGCACGCTGACGATACCGTATCCGGGCACACCGCTGTTCAAGGAGCTCCAGGCCGCGGACGGACTCGCCACCCTCGACTGGGACGAATACGACATGCGCCGCGCGATCACCAAGACCCCGCTCGCGAGCGAGGAGGAGATCAAGCGCGCCATCCGCGAGGTCTACCGCGGGTTCCTCCAGCCGGCCGCGCTCTGGCACCGGCTCGCCTCCACCCGCACGCTCTTCGACTTCGGCTTCTACTACCGCGGGCTCCGTTCGCTCATCGGCCATCTCGCCGACTTCCGCGGCGGCCGCAAGCAATGCTGAGCGGGCACATGGGAAATCTGGGAGCGTTTTGGCCGTGAAATTGTTGCGGCGAATGATAGTGTCGCGGAGGGTCCAGGACTTTGCGGTCGCTTTCGTTGCCGTAGTGCTCCTGACCCACTATGCCGCCACCAAGCCGACCAACCAGCTGGAGAATTGTGGAATTGTGGAATTATGGAATAGCGGGAATGGGAAATTGAGGAATGGCTCGGGCGCGGTCGTCACCGCCGAGGACATCGCGCGCGGCTATCGGCTTGCCGAAGTCTCCACCAATGCCGCCGTTTCCTACGCCCGCGCGGCGAATGGCGTTGTCTGGGAGAGCTGGTCCCGGCGAGGCGCATTCCGCGACTGGTTCACGCTATCGTTTTCCGACGGCTGGGTATTCCCGCTCGGCTCGAACGAGCTTAGCCGGGCGACGGTGTTCGCCGATGCGAGGATCCGCCCGGGCCTCCGCAAAGCCGCGCACGAAATCGCCGCGCTCGGCCAGCCGGTCTCGGCGGTGCCGGGCGTGTCGGAGTTCTGGTCTGCGGCCACCGCCAACGGCTCGCAGGTCCTCACCTGGCGCGACTTCCGCTACGGACGCGGCGCCGGCGAGAGCGTGGACGCGCAGATTGAGCTTTTCCCCAACGGCGACTTCGCGATCCGATCCAACGCCGTGGAGCGCGCATACGCCCGTGTCGTCCCGTTCGACTGGGACGGCGACGGCCTCGCCAACGACGTCGACCCGGAGCCGTGCGTCTACAACGGCGACTACCACGGCCAGACCGCCGCGGCGCGCGAGTCCGTGCTCGGCCAAGTCGGCGTCGGGCTCGAGAACGGCTGGTACTTCCTCTCCGCGACCTTCCCCGAGAAACCGGTCCGGCCGACGCTCGTCTCGGTCGGCACCAACCGCATGGTCGTCGTCGAGTCCGGCGAGAACCTCTTCCTGCTCGAGAAGGGGATTGAATACGACATCCATGTCGAGCCGGGGCGCGACGATGTCGTCTACGACGTATTCGACGATGTCCTTGATGCGCAGAATCCGTTCGGTCCGATGCTGAGGTCGATTGAATGGTGGGGGCCGGGGCATGGGGACGGCGGCAACTGGCACGGCTACAGCGACATCTGGACGGAGGCGCCCGGCGGTCTGGACTTCTGGCCGTCAGGCTGCTGGTTCGACGGCTATGTGGCCTGGTGGCCTGGGTTCAAGGGCAGCCCGGACATTCCCGACCTCGACCCGCACCGAAACTGCGTCTTCACGGGCGTGTTCACCGACTGCCACGTCGACGTCCCGGCGCAGTACGAGTGGAAGAGCGCGTTCTGGGTTCTTCCGATCGTCTCGCCGCATGCGAAGACTACCGAGGTGCTGGCCCCGCCCGCGGCGCTGTCCAACGCCACCATTCTCGTCACCGCCACCATAGGCGGACGCGAATACCAGTCGTCCGTCGGCGGCGGCTATCACCTGAGCACAAACGGCCAGGTGAAGGCTGGCTACTACGTCGGCGCCGCTCCGGTGGTGTTCCGCGGCGGGGAGAGGAGGCCGCTCGTGGTCTATTCCCACACCGACGACCCGGACTACGCACCGCTGCCGACGAACGGGACGCTGACGCTCTCGTTTGCGTCCGGCTCGGATCACGTGCGCCTCTGGAGCGCGGAGGAAGGCGGCTCGGAGGTGTCGCTCCCCCAGTCCTGGCCGGTCACGGAGTTCGACTACTTCACCTGCTACGTCGAGGGGCTGTCGGATTCGACTAACATTGAGAAG
>CACXRO010000017.1:8112-86534 GCA_902770045.1 uncultured bacterium | reverse complement strand
CGCGGCCCGGCAGCCACCGCGCCGCCGCGAGCCCGCCGGCCAGGAGCACGGCCCAGGCGCAGCAGTCCCAGACGCCGCGCGACGCGACGGCCAGCTCCGGCGCGAACGCGCCGTTGATCTCCGGCAGCCCGGCCGACAGCGGGCCGGCCTCCAGGTACGCGCAGGCGGCCGCCGCGACGGCGAGCCACTGCGCCACGCCGCGTCCGCGACGGCCGACGACCGCGAAAAGCGCGGCGAAGACCGCCGTCGCCGCCGCGAAGGCCACCCCGAGCTCGACGGAGAGCCGGCCGATGCCGAACGGATACAACGACTCGTTGCCGAGAAAGGACTGCAGCGGCAGGATGACCGTCACGACCGCCGCGACGGCTGCCGCGACGGCGACAGAGGGGATAAGGGGCTTGATGGTCATGGCTGCCTCAGGTGTTCGTCATCTTTATCTCTTCCTCGACTTCCTTGCCGGCGTTTTCGTCGCGGCGAAGCACCTTGTTGGTCCCCTTCTTGATCCGGCGCCAGACGACGCCGAACACGACGCCGAGCGCGATCGCCACTCCGGCGATCGCCTGCACGGTGTAGGACATGACGGATGGGTCGATGTACGCGAACATCATTTCCTTGTTCCTTTCCTGCGGTTGATCAACGATTCGAGAATGTATCTGCCCGCCACCTCGCCCGCGTGGCCGGGATTGAAGAACTGCGTCCGGAGCAGGTTTTCGATCCTGGCGGCGAACCGGTCCGGGTGCGCGAGCATGTCCGCGACGGCCCTGCCGGCGGCGGGGATGTCGGCAAGCGACACCGACACGCCGACTTCGTTGCGGAAGGAGATGTCCGTCGGCACGATCCCCAGCCGCTCCCAGTCGGGATTGATCACCTTCATCGGCGTGTCGACGAAGACGACGGGGCGCTTCGTCCTGAAGGCGTACTCGTAGGCGATGCCCGACCAGTCGGTTATGAGCACGTCCGACTGATCCATCGTCGACGGCTTCGAGAAGTCCGTCTCCATGACGACGTCCTGCCGTCCCGCATACCGCTCCACTATCGCCTGCATCTTCGCGGGGAAGCGGCGCACGTACTGCGGATGCGGACGGAACACCACCGTGCAGCCGGGATTGGCCGCGGTCACCGCGTCGACAAGCTCGTGCAGGCACGAATCCGGTATGCAGTCCTTCTGGTACGACGGCGCGATCATAATGCGCCGGCCGCCGGACGCCCGCTCCGCCGCCGGCTCGGCCAGCAGCGTGTCCAGCATCGGATAGCCGGACTCCACCATCTTCTTCGCCTTGAGCCCGTAGAGCTTCTCCGTGGCGCGGTGCTCGGCGACCTGGAAAGGCCCGTTCGCCATAATGGTGTCAAAATGGTCGAAGGCGCCCTTGCGGTAGCACATGTGGACGCTCGTCGGGCCGTGGTCGAGGTAGACGTACTCGATGTCCTTGCGGACGTACGAGCGCTTTATCTGGTAGGTGTTCAGGTCCGGCGTCGTCATCACCACCATGTCGGCGTCCATCCGCATCATGAGCGGGATGATCTTCATCTGCCCGATGTAGTAGGCGCGGATGTGCGGATTCGCGGCCGCCATGTCGAAGACGGCGTCCCGGGGATCGTTGGTCACGTAGTGTATTGTCACGTTCGAGTGGGCCAGCAGCCACTCGATCACGCTCCGGAAATACCGGTAGTATCCGCCGCCCTCGGCATAGAACACGAGATGCTTGTTGACCACGTTGAAAAAGCGCTTGTAGTCCGCCTTTTCGCGCTTCCGGTCCTCCGGCGACGCCACGGACCGCTTCTTAAGCCCCTCCTCGAATTTCCTCAGCTCGGCCTGCGAACGCCGGAGGGCATGGTAGTCCACGTGCTTTTTCGGGGGGATGACGAGGTTTTCGCAGAGCTGCACCAGGATCGAGAACAGGTTGCTGGTCGCCCAGTACAGCCCCACGCCGGCCGCGACGAAGCAGCCGAGGAACAGGGAGATGCAGATGGATATGCCGTTGGTGACCATCTGCTGGGTTCTGGTCTGCTCGTGCTGCAGGGGGTTGAATATGTTCTGGGTGTATCCCAGCAGCCACGCCGCCGCCCCGGCGAAGAGCGGCATTAGCCAGGCAAGCCCGCCGTCCGTCCAGGGCACGCAGGCGATCAGCGGCTTGGCGGCGCCGGGCACCGTGAGCCTGTCGCCGATGCCGTAGATCACCTTGACGAACGCCATCAGGATGACGATCTGGATCGCCAGCGGCACGAGCGAAAGCATCGGGTGGTACTTCTCCCGCTTGAAAAGCGCCGCCGTCTCCTCGCCGATGGCGTCGCCGTCGCCGTAGTGCTCCATCTTTATCCGGTTGGAGACCGGCATCAGCGACACCATCTTCAGGCTGTTCACCTGGCACCACAGCGAAACCGGGAACTGGAGGATCTTGGTGAGGAAGGTGAAGATCACGATGTCCGCCCAGTAGTTCGGACACCAGGAATGGCACCATTCCATCAGCCAGGCGAAGAACTGGACCAGATACTCCATCCTCAGCCGTCGATCAGGGTTATGATCTTCTTGAAGGGCATCAGCCTGGAGTCGACCTCCAGCGCCCGGTGGTACTTCAGCAAGTCCTGCGCGACGGACTGCATCGCCGGGAACGCGGCGCGGGTGAGCTGGTTGGCGTAGATGCAGATGTTCACCCCGTGCGCGGCGAGCTCCGCCTCCGTCACCGTGTTGAACGAGGTCGGGACGACCACGATCGGCGTGGCGGCGTCCGCGGCGCGGAACCTGTCGCAGAACTCGAGAATCTCGGCCGGGTCCTTCTTGCGGGAATGGATCATGATGCCGTCGGCCCCGGCGGCGACATAGGCGCGGCAGCGGTCGAGCGCGTCGTCCATCCCCCGCTCGAGGATCAGCGACTCGCAGCGGGCGATGACCATGAACTCCTTGGTGCGGAGCGCGTCCTTGCCCGCGGCGATCTTGGCGCAGAAGTTATCGATGGAGTCCTGGGTCTGACTGACCTCGGTGCCGAAGAGCGAGTTCTTCTTGAGCCCGCACTTGTCCTCGATGATCACGGCCGACACGCCGATGCGCTCCAGCGTCCGGACGTTGTAGACGAAATGCTCGGCGAGGCCGCCCGTGTCGCCGTCGAGGATGATGGGCTTGGTGGTGACCTCCATGATGTCGTCGATGGTGCGCAGCCGCGAGGACATGTCGACGATCTCGATGTCCGGCTTGCCCTTGGCGGTCGAATCGCAGAGCGACGACACCCACATCGCGTCGAACTGGTCGAGGCGCCCGTCCGCCTGGCGCACGACCGTCTTCTCCGCGATGAGCCCGGTCAGCCCCGAGTGCGCCTCGATCGTCTTGACGATCGGGCAGAGCCGGATGAGCTGCCTGAGCCGCCGCCGGCGGAACTCCGGCATGGCGAGCCGCTCGCGGTCGAGGTCGTCGATGCGCTTCACCTCCGGATCGAACGTGTAGGGCACGTCGACGATCCTGCCGCCGTACTTCGCGAGGCACGACTCGACGTTCTGGCGGATGAAGAACTCCGGCGCCTCGGGGTTGCACCAGTTGTCGCCGTGGATCACGTAGTCCGGCCGCAGCTCGGCGATCACCTCGTCGTACATCATGTCCTTCTGCACGACGACGTTGGCCACCCCCTCGATGCTCCTGGCGGCCGCGACGCGCTCCTCGAACGTGCAGGTCGGGAAGCGGTTGTAGCGGATCATCGCCTCGTCGGAGAGGACGCCGACCGTCACCTCGCCGAGCTTCCGCGCCTCGCTGATGATGTTGAGGTGCCCCTTGTGGATTACGGCCGTGCAGAAACAGGTGTAGACTTTCCTATCCATTGTACATCACCTCGATCTTGTATTCCTGAAGAGCGGCCTTCAGCACCTTGAAGAACGCCGCGATGTCGGGCTCGTCGATCTGCCCGAGCGCGCAGAGGCGGAACGTCCTGGCGGAACCGACCTTGCCGGGATAGATGGTGAAGCCGCGTTCATAGCAGTAGTCGTGGACCTTCTCGAACGACCAGTTGGGATCGTCCGGATAGCACACGGACACGACCAGCCCGCTCTGGTACTCGCGCCTGACGAGGTCCCTGAAGCCGAGCTCGGCAAGCCCCCTGTGGATCGCCTCGAACACGCGCGTATGGCGCGCCCACTTGGCCTCTTCGCCCTCGGCCCAGTACTCCCTGAGCGCCTGGAGCGTCGCGTAGACCGTCTGGACAGGCGGCGTGAAATGCATCTCGCCGGTCTTCTCGAAATAGTCGTACTGCAGGAAGAGGTTGCAGTAGTAGGAACGCCGCGGGAACGCGGCGGATTCGCGGATCTTGTCCTCGCGCCCGACGACGAACGAGAGCCCCGTCATCGACTGAAGGCCCTTCTGCGCGCTTGCCATCAGGAAATCGACGTTGTCCTCCACGATGTTGATCGGGCGCATCGCGTACGTCGAGGTGGTGTCGACGACGAACGTGCATCCGCGGCGGTGCGCCGCGGCCCCGATCTCGCGGATCGGATTCAGCACCCCGGAACCGGTTTCGTGGTGGGTGGTGTAGACGAGCGCGACGTCGGGATCGTCCGCCAGCGCCCTTTCCACCGCGTCCACGTCGACCGGGCGCTCCACCGGCAGCCTGAGATTGACGTGGGGAAGGCCGTACGCCTCGCAGATCTCGACCGCGCGCGCGGAGTACGCGCCGTTGTTGGCGACCAGGACCTTCTTCCCCGCCGGCAGCAGCGAGTTCAGGCAGACATCCATGTTCATGGTGCCGGAACCGCAGAAAAGGACGCTCGTGTAGCGTTCGTCGCCGTGGACGATCCGCACCAGGTCGCGGCGGAGTCCTTGCATGAGGACTGCAAAATCCCTTTCGCGCGGGCAGATGTCGGGGACGACCTGGGCCAGTTTCACGGAGTCCGAGGTCGTGGCCGGCCCCGGATTCAGCAGAATGTTGCGTTTGATGTTCATTTCAGCTCCAGCTCCAGTTTTCTCAGGTCCTCCACCGTGTCGCACTCGACGATCTCGCCGGGCGCGACCTCGTGCACAGCCAGATCCAGTTCGCCGGCCTTCACCAGGCGGTCGACGACCTCGTCCCAGAACAGCTGCGCGTTCCCGGGATCCTTGGCGGCCTCTCGAACCGCCGCGGCGATTCTGGCGGCGTCAGGCTGCCTGAAGTAGCTGATGCCGACCATGTTGAAGCAGTCGTCGCCGCCCTTCCCGATTCGCGTAATCCTGCCCTTGGCGTCCGTGTCGAACACCCAGTCGTCCGAATGGCCGGCGACCATCTTGCCGAAATAGCCCGACTGGACGAGGTTCCGGCACAGGACGTCGGGCGAGGGGACGAACAGGTCGGCCTCGCAGACGAAGCAGTCGGACTCGCCCATCCTGTCGGCCGCCACGGCAATGGAATTGAGGTTGTTCTTAGTCGCGTACTCCGCGTTGTGCACCAGGCTGACGTTTCCATGGGCGGCGGCCAGCGCGTCGAACTGCTCCGCCCTGTAGCCGGTCACGACGTAGATGTCGGAAACGCCGCGCTTCTCCAGCGCCGCGATCACGGTTTCGATCAGCGGCACGCCGTTCACCCTGACCAGCGGCTTGGCCACCGTGTCGGTCAGCGGCTTCATGCGGCTGCCAAGCCCCGCCGCCATCAATATCGCCACTTCCCCCATCTACGCCAGCGTCCCCATGAACAGCTTCTTGTTCGCCTGCGGCGGTTCCTTCGGACGGCCCAGGTCGCCGCGCGCGCCCTTGGCGACCCTGATTTCCCTGAACACCGGCGAGCCGGGGCGGTTGTAGCCGCAGGATTCCGCGATCGCGGAAAGGCCAATCGCGCCGCCGACGGTCGGCTGTCCGCCGACGGAATCGTGCGCCGCGTTGTTGAGGACGATGTGCGTCAGGTTCCCGCACCCGGACTGTCCGGCGATCGCCATGTTGCCCATCTGCATTATGCTCGCGCCGTCGCCGTCGAGGCAGAAGACGCGGCGGTTCGGCTGCGCCCTGGCGATCCCGAGCGCGATCATGACCGCGTGCCCCATCGAGCCGACGGTCAGGAAGTCGCGCGAGTGGTCCTGCCCGAGCCGCTCGCGCGTCTCGTACACCTCGCGGGAGATCATGCCGGTGGTCGAGACGACGACCGCGCCTTCCGGCAGCGACTTCAATATGTCCTCGATCGCCTGCTCGCGCGGAAGCGCCGCGATGTCCGGCCTTCTGTCCCGGAGCCTGTATTCGGCGAAGAGCCCCTTGCGGACGACGAGCGCGACCGGGCGCGACTCGGCCCTGGCCAGGCCGGCCATCCTCCGCACCGCATCCGCCGCGGATTCGTCGTCGTCCGGAAGGATCTCGGCCGGGATGCCGAGCGTCTCGAAGAGGGGAATCGTCACCTTGCCCTGCTTGACGTGCTGGGGCTCGTCCTTCACGCCCGGCTCGCCGCGCCATCCGACGAGCAGCACCATCGGGATGGAATAGACGTCGGGGTCGGCGAGGCTGCAGAGCGGATTCACCGCGTTGCCCTGCCCAGAGTTCTGCATGTAGACGAGCGCGGGGTTCCCCGTGGCCAGATAGTGCCCGGCGGCCAGCCCGACCGCGCCGCCTTCGTTCGCGGCGATTACGTGGCTGCCGCCGCAGGTGTCGGTGACATACGCGCAGAACGACTTCAGCAGCGAGTCCGGGACGCCGGTGAAGAAGTCGACCCCCGCGGCCTTCAGCGCTTCCACGAATCTATCCGCTCCGATCATCTGTCCGGTTCCTCGTCACCTCGGCATGCCATCGGTCAGTCGAGCACGCCCTTGGAAGGCGGCTCGGAGTCGTCCCACCACGAACCCTTGGAGAAGCCGAGGCGCGCGATGGGCTTGGTGGTGAGCTGCTTGCCCTTGGCGCCGGCGGCGCGGACCGGCACCACCTCCTGCTTCTCGGCCTTGCCGGTCTCGCGGTTGACGCGGTCGACGAGCTCGAGGGGGTGGAAGTGCTGCTGGTGGATCTTCTGGCCCTTCGCCGGCTTGTACTTCACGTAGAGCGTCTCCTGGCAGCCTTCGGCGAACAGCAGCACCTTCGACTTCGGCTTCTCCGGCGCGAGGCGGTACTCCTTGTTGCGGATGAGCCCGCCGAAGGCGAAGCGCTTGATGTAGCTGAAGCCGTAGCCGCCCTCCTCGTAGACGCAGGTGAAGACGCGCGCGTCGCGGTCCTTCTCCTGGTCGTAGCGGATGACCTGGATGAGGTCCTTGTCGACGAAGGTCTTGTCCTCGGGCTGGATCTTCTTGAAGCGGCCGTCGCGCCAGACGAGGATGAGCTCGTCGAGCGAGGAGCACTTGAAGAGCTCATCGCCGCCGCGGATCCCGGAGCCGAGGTAGTGGTTCTCCTTGTCCCAGCGGATGGTGAGCTCCGTGGCGGTGATGGCGCGCACGTCCACCTCCTTGAAGGCGCTCCGGGCGACCTGGGTGCAGCGCGGGTACTTCTTGCGGTAGTCCCTGACGAGTCCCTTGAGGTAGGAGACGGTGAAGGCGCGGAGGTGGACTAGGTTGTCCTTCACCTGCGCCTCTTCGTCGCGGATGGCCTTGATCTCGGCGCGGTTGCGGTCGATGTCGAATTGGGAGATGCGGCGGATCTGCAGCTTGAGGAGCCGCTCGATGTCGTCGTCGGAGATCTCCTTGCGGCGCAGCTCCTTCATGTGGGGCGCGAAGCCGGTGCGGACCGCCTCGCGCACGCCCTCCATGGTCTTCTCGGACTCGATGCGCTTGTAGATGCGCTCCTCGATGAAGATGCGGTCGAGCGTGCGCGCGTGGAAGAGGTCGTCGAGCTCGCCGAGCCTGATCTCCTGCTCGCGCTTCGTGAGCTCCATGAGCCGCTCGACGTTGGCGCGGAGGATCTCCGACACCTTCATCAGCCTCGGGCGGCCGTCGACGAGCACGACCGGGCGCGACGAGATCGACTTCTCGCAGCTGGTGAAGGCGTAGAGCGCGGTCATCGTCTTCTCCGGCGACGCCCCGGCGGCGAGCTCCAGCTCGATGCGGACCGACTCGCTGGTGAGGTCGTGGATCTTGCGGACGGCGACCTTCTTCTTCTTGACGGCGTCCTCGATCGACTCCGAGATGGTGTCGGTGGTCTCGCCCCAGGGCAGCTCGGTGATGACGAGCTTGCCCTTCTCCGAGGCGTCGATGCGCGCGCGCACCTTCACCTTGCCGAGGCCGTCCTGGTAGTCGCTCGCGTCCATGATTCCGCCGAGCTGGAAGTCCGGCAGAAGCTCGAACGGCTTCTTCTGGATGACGGCGATCTCCGCCTCGAGGAGCTCGATGAAGTTGTGGGGCAGGATGGCGGTGGAGAGGCCGACGGCGATTCCGTCCGCGCCCAGCATCAGCAGCAGCGGCAGCTTCGAGGGCAGGTAGACCGGCTCCTTGTTGCGCCCGTCGTAGCTGTCCACGTAGGCCGTGGTCTTGGGATTGAAGACGTGGTCGCGGGCGAGCGCGGTGAGGCGGCACTCGATGTAGCGCGTCGCCGCGTGCGGCATGCCGGTGTAGAGCGAGCCGTAGTTGCCCTGTCCGTCGATGAGATAGCCGCGGCCCTCGCCCCAGAGCTTGTTCGCCAGCACCACGATCGCGTCGCCGATCGAGGCGTCGCCGTGCGGATGGTACTGCATGGCGTGGCCGACGATGTTGGCGACCTTGGTGTAGCGGCCGTCGTCCTTCTCCCAGAGCGAGTGGAGGATGCGGCGCTGCACCGGCTTGAGCCCGTCCTCGACGGCGGGGATGGCGCGCGAGCAGATGACGTAGGCGGAGTACTGGCGAAAGTTGAAGTCGTAAAGGTCGCGCATCGGGCCGGAGCCGGTGAGCGACAGGTCCGGGGGCGTGGCTAGGGGTTCGTGGCTCGTGGTTCGCGACTCGTGGTTCGTGGTCTTGGGCTCGCGGCTTGTCGCGGCTTTGGGCTTGGCGTTCGCGGCTGGCTTGCCGCCTGCCGCGTCCGCGGCGGGCTGGAACAGATCGAGGTTGTCGAACAGGCTGGGCGGCTGGGACGTCTTCTTTGGGTTCTTCTTGGGCATCTTCTTCGTTTTGGAAATTGCTATATTGTGTATTATAGCATATTCGTGGTTCAGGGGGCGAGACGCAGGTCTTCGTCCCCGCGTCCGGCGGAGGTGCCGCGGGGACTGTCCCCGGAGGTGCTGCAGGGACTAGGTGCTGCAGGGACAGTCCCGTACCTGCCCCGGGGTCTGTCCCCACTGCTTCTGCCGCACGAGCAAGAAGCTTCTTCGCAAGCGACCTCGTTATGCGGGCGTTCTTGTACGCTGCGAAGGCAACACGTTCGTATGTCACGGCCCTGCAATCGCGACAGACGACCTTTCTGATTGGCACGACAAACCGAACTTGGCATTTCCCGTTCGGCAGCCCGATGAGCGTCCGTTCCCTGTGCTTGTTCGCTCGGACGTTTCGCGACTTGCATTTGGGGCAGTGCGCATCCGGAGGCCGCAAATAAAGGCTCAAAACGCGATTTTCGCCTTCCAGCCAAAATTTGCGCTTTACCTCTTGATAGCCCCAGACGGATTGTGTATACTTCAGTTCATTGAAAGCCATAGACTCCTCATTGGTGTTTGTGCAAGAAACCCAATGATACTATGGCTTTCTTTGACTTTCAATCCCCTCGCATCGAACCACTACGATTGTAGACGAGCGGGGCTGCGCAGCCCCGCTCGTCTACAATTTGCAGTAGTTCCAAAAAATCTGGCCTTATTACTACTTGTACGCACCACTTTCATAATACCGCACCCCATCCTTAATCATTTCTTGGTCTTCAGGATCATCGCCATATGTCCCTGTTCCTCCCCATCAGCTGCACGCAGCAAAAGGAAATCACGATTTTCTCTGCTAGCGTAAAATCACGGTACACCATGAATCATGCATCCTGTCGTTTCATACCAATGAATAAAATCCGAAACAACCCATTCGCTATCCATCTTCCCAGCATTGCTAACAACATAGTCTTCCAGCTCATTATAACCACCATTAAAACTCCATGAATCATAGAGTGTCAAGACTCCCCTTTGGGTAAATGAATCCGAAGGACGAATGTAACCAGGGTTTATTGAGTACATCTTAGCTAACAGACACAACCCCTCCATCCCTCGTTCACTACAATTAAATGCAGCTTTCTGTTCGTCTACAGTCAGCTTCCGCCTTTTTCGCAGTATCATACACATGGCAAACCACCTTGTTGCAAACAAGGCAAGTATAAAAATCAGCAATTTCATCTCAGAAAATAGCTCCTATTAATGCTCCCACTGCGACTCCAAAATTCCAAACTCCTACCCCCCAAATTGCAACACCAGCAGCAGCAGACGAGTTTCTGAAGCCTGAGCTACGTAGAAAATTCTTCGCCCCAGGAATTTTATCCGCCCCTAAACCTCTAGGAAGGCTTGTCCATTCATTTTTAGATCCTAAAGCAGGTGCTCGACCACCTGTTGCCGGTGCCCAGCGTTTTGGTATTGGGGCAATTGGTGTGCCGAACAATATCGGTAATGGATTAATCATAAGGGGGTCAGTAATCCGAAAATAACGATCCCAATATCCATCATCATGCTGAACTGGCTCAAGAGGAAAGACTGGTCCTATAATTGAAGGATATACAAACACCTCGCACAACCCCGACGGGTCGGTGCGGTTGATGGGGTCATTGCCGCAAAAGGCGTAGACGTTCAATCCTCCCTCGAGGAGAATAGGATCCTTCGAAATCCACCGCCCCGTCTCGGAATCGTACCACCGCATGCGGAAGTGGATGAGCCCGGTCGCGGCAGACCACTCGCGGCCTTGGAAGCGGTAGCGAAACGAGGCAAGCGCAGCAGCCGATGGTGCGACATATTCGTCGACGACGTCGCCCCAGGCGTCGTACTGCCAGCGGGCGACGACGTTGTTCTGCGAGTCGACGTAGCCCCAGACCGTGCCCTGGATGTCGGTAAGCGGATAGTACGACGCGCCGCCGACTGTTACCGCAAGGAGGTTGTCGATCCCATCACCCCAGACATAAGAGGCAATGACATTTCCGTTCGTGTCGACGTCCGCAACCACCTGCCAGTTGTCGTCGTAGACATGGCGCGTCGTCCCCTCCATGTTCGCGGTCGCGACGCGCCGTCCGAGCGCGTCGTATTCATAGCTTTCTGCGAACACTCCGTTAGTCGCGACCGAGACAAGCTGGTACTGGCTGTTCCAGGTCAAGTCGAGCGTCGGCCTCCCCTCGCGCTCGATGCGCGTCACGTTGCCCGCCGCGTCGTGGGTGTACGCGCCTCCGGTCCAGGAGGCGAGTCGGTCGCCGACGCCAAGGGTGTAGGTGACGGTCTCGCCGTTTTCGGTACGGGTCATGCGGTTGCCAGCCGCGTCGTAGGTATAGACGATGCCGCCGTCGGAGGCGAGAGCGAGGGAAAGCGCAGACTTGGCACGGGGTTTCATCGCGTGAATTATACCATTTCTGCCGCGCTCCGTGTTAACCTTCGCGGCAGATTTCCGTGGCCGCGAAAAGTGAGCGTCGTTAGACGCGAACAAATCCGCGTGTTAATCAAAACTGCACCCCTGCCAGTGCATCCGCGTTGCGGACTACCTTTGGTCGGGGGATATGCGCAATCCGCCGCGCTATCTGCCGCGTTATCGCGCTCCTAAAAGGCCAAAATTTATAGACCAAGAATACTCTTGAACGGAATGACTGCGTCAAAATACCCATCGGCCTTGACCAGCGGCGAAAGATGCCCGTCGTAGACGAGGGCAGTCCTGACAGATGTCCCGCTTGGGCGATCAATCGCACAAACCTTGTCTTCAACTTCGGCAATGACCTCTCTGCCGATTTCCCGCATACGCTTGATCTCAACTATGCAGATGGTGCGGCGCGTCTGGATCAAGAGGTCTATCTGACATCCTCTGCGTCCGCGGGACCCCTTTGTGCCGCGACGGCGATACGGGGCAGCGGAAGTGACGACGGCATCGGACAAATGAAGTGCCGGCAGCAATTCGCGGAAATTGTTGACCACCAGGTTCTCGAACGCCAGCCCCATAACCGAGTCAAGCTCCATGAAATCGCCAAGTTTGGACGCATCTAGCATCCCAGAATCTATGGCTCGCACCTCCGGTTCTATGCTCTTAAGATAGAATCGCGAATAGTTGTCCGCTAACCGGTAGCGGTGCTCGCGCATGGCTTCGCCGGTCTCGGGGTTTATTCCCGAATCATCTGCGGCAAAACCGGCCTCGGACAGCCGTCTAAGCGCATCAGAAGATCGGCCTCCCTTACCGACCTTCAAGGCGGCCGACACCTCCGCCGCCGTCTTGGGACCGTCGACAAGACACCTGAGCACCTGCTCGGTAAATCCCCGCTGCTCAGTGATGACGTCTCTGAACATCTCGTCGAAGTCGGTGCGCAGAACCGCATTTCTGCGGAAGCACAGCCGACGGATGTTCTCCTCGGCGGAAAGCGACGGATTGACTTCCTCTAGATAGCGCGGCACTCCTCCAGTCACCGAAAGAACGTCGATGATTTCACGAGGATCGATCCTCTGTGCACGCGTTCCCCAGAACTTAACACACTCGGAGAGCGGCATTTCTGGGACGACAATGTCAAGCGACCTACGACCGAGGAACGCCGAGTTGTCCACGATATTGTCCTTGATCCAGCTCGACACACTGCCACAGAGGACAAGAATGAGCTTCGGATGTTTTTTGAAAAGGTTGTCCCAGGCGATTTTCAGATCCGACGCAAAGCCTCGGTCAAAATACGCCAACCACGAAATCTCGTCGAGCAGAACGACTGTACGCCTCTTGTCGTCAATCTGGGCGTTCAGCCGAAGAAAAGCGTCCGGCCAATCCGACGGCGGTGCCTTCTCAGACTGGCACTGAAGCGAAAGCTGTCTGGAGAATGCTGCAAGCTCGTCAGCGCCAGACATCCCCTTCTCCGGGCGCCGACCCTCTATCTTTATGAACCGATGCCCACCGCGCCTCGCAAACTCCTCGATCAAAGTTGATTTGCCAATGCGACGACGCCCGCGGCAAGTCACAAGCGATGCCGTGCGCTTCTCGCAAAGCTCGTCGAGAAGAGCCAACTGTTCGCTGCGCCCGAAGAAATTTCCTCTGCTTACTGTTTTCATGTTGTGTATTATACCAAAATTTCCCCTAATCTGCATTTTGCACATTTGGGGAAACTTTTCTGCGGAGAAGAAAATTTCCCCTAATCTGTATTTTGCACATTTGGGGAAATATACAAAATAGGTCAGCAATCCGGCGCCGAGCGATATGCCGCGGTCGCCTGGGCCGACTGCGAGAGTCGCTTCTGCCGGCGGACGAGGAGCGTTTTGAACTCCTCGCTCGTCTCGACGCCAATCTCGGCGTCCCCGCGTCCGGCGGAGGTGCCGCGGGGACTGTCCCCGGAGGTGCTGCAGGGACAGTCCCGTACCTGCCCCGAGGTCTGTCCCCACTGCTTCAAAATCGTACTGCTCAGAGTTAATTGCCATTCTAAAGAATATTTTAGAATAGTAATTACCATTCTAAAGCACCGTTCAGTTCGTCACACATCCGCTACGGCGTATGGGGAGGACCTCCGCCGCGCAAACTGCCGCGCAAACTGCCGCGCAAACTGCCGCGCAAACTGCCGCGGAAAGTGCCGCGGTTATTGGGCGATGGCGACGGTGTCGATCCAGAACTCGTTTGTGGTGACTTCGGTCAGGGCGATGCTCAGCGAATACTCGGTGCGGAAATTCGACTCGCAGAGAACCCGCAACGCCTCGTCTGCGTCGGGTTCCGCGATCTTCGTGACATAGATCTCGCTGTTGAGGCCCGGACGAATCTCCGCATCGAGATACGCCTGCACCGCCGCTTTGCTGGCAAACGGGCCAGCACGGCCCCTCGCGCAGACTATGCGCCGCGTCGGCACCTCCACCATCAGCTTCTTGACCCGCAGCCATTCCGGATATTTGGCATTCTGCTTCATGCCCTTCTCCGGCGCCCCGAACGCAACAAACTGCTGGCCCTCCTGAAGCTTCTGTCCGCACAGCAGGTTGTTGAACAGGCTTTCTGGCATGATCTTCCCGTATGGCACCGTGCCCAGCGTCGTGAAGCTGAAAGCAAAGTAAGCCTTGTCCTCGTCCGACATCGCGGCGATGCCGAACTTGGGCTTCTCGGCAACCGACGAGCTTGCCGCCTTCTTCTCGCCACATCCAACCAAAACTGCCGCGGAGAGCAACATGACCAAACCAAGAACCAACTTCGAGTGTTTCATTTCTCCTCCATTTCTGCCTGTCAAACTGCCGCGCAAACTGCCGCGGAAAGTGCCGCGTAAACTGCCGCGCAAAGTGCCGCGATGGTTGCGCACATTCAACACTATGCTTATACAGTTAATCATATACGGAAGGGACCCTTTTGTTCCTATTCCTAGGCGCCGCGCCCATCACAAGAAACGCCGCGACCCTTCGCGCTATCCATGCAAAGGGTCGCGGACTAAGACTTTTACATTGCACCTATTCTATGCCGACATCATTTATCCTAAAAGTCGGATAACACGACCACTATAGCCGCTGAAGTACATTATCCATTATACACCACTTTTTAATGATTCATTGAAAGCGACACCAAAGAGACCAACACGCCAGCGGCCTCGTAAGAATCCTCACGCATGAAGAGTCCCTTCGTCAATCATACGAATTGCCATCTCCCTCACATCCTCTATCGACTGCCCGCTCCATCTGATATTAGCCATAGCTTTTAACTTCTGTTTATCAATACAGTCCTCGAGTTGTGGAACCAGCTTTCTAAAAGAGAGTTCATCATTGCTAGATATTGCCTGTTGGCACTGATCGATCAACGATTCTGCTTTATCGTTATCCTGCATCCAATGTCTTACTCGAAGGCAAAAATTCCATCGGTGAAACAAAAACGACAGAGGTTCTTGTTGCATGGTACAAGCAAAGAGCGGCATGCACGGGATTGAAATTGCACATGGTTCACTAGCATCATTGTCCATTTTGAACCTCCTCATTCGGTACAAATTCCGCCCCCTCCATCAACTCTTCAATAGTCATCAATTTACCTTTTTTAACGATCTTACCATCTGGATCGATCCATGCGTCATACCATCTTGCGCCGAGGAATTTGCCATTCTCATCGTTGAGGAAAGTCTTCTTCCCCTTGACAAGAATCGTACCGTCTGGCTGCTCGTCAGCAGTATCTCCGTCGATGAGTACGCGAAGAGTGTTTGCATTTGCATCGTATGAACAGACCACGGTAAAGGTGGCAAAATTCGATCCGCAGACCAGCCACAAACGATGACCATCTGACGCAAAGGACGCACGATAGACGTGAAAACAAGACTTAACGAGTCCTGCATGGATGGAACACCACTCGCTCATCCCGTCAACCTCGCGCCAATCGGAACCCGTTGTGAGTAGCATTCGCCACTCATACACCCCGTTCCTTCGCAGCCGCAAGAAGAGTGAATTGCGCGTGTCGAATGTACTCTTCTCATTGTACGCAGAATCCTGGGCGGTTTCGCCAGAGAAGAGAGCAAGTGCACCAGATTCAGCAAGGAGTTTTGCATTCCTAGGAGAAGAATTGTACGGCGACCCAAGCAAGGCGGCACGTTCTTCCGAAAATGGCTTCCCGTATCCTTGTGCTAATATTTCACAGATTCTCGGACGGCTCTTTATATTCTTTCGATCTATCCATTCTAAACGAAACCTCATCACCTCATTAATCGGGATTGCTCCAAGATAGCGCACCAACTTTGATCTTATGGGTTTATCGGAATCAACCGACCAGATGTCCCGGTCATACACCTCAAAAAGATAACGCACTCGATCCGGCCCCATGGTTCCATCTTGGACAAACAAGGAATAGCACATATACAAATCCGAAGCGAGTTTATAGAACTGTACAACACCAACATGATATTCGTTTGTATGCCCGCCATGAGGACTGCCCTTGCAAGCATCATATTCACTACGCCATTTATCTGGATGCTCGGTATAAATGTCGTATCTACGCTCAACAGCGTCCCATTCCGCAGTGCATCTTGTATAGTCGGACGTTTCCAAATATTTGGTCACATTGAATTCCGTGATAAGATTCTTTTCCGTTTCACCGTCCTTGATGCTCGGATATGGGTTGAAGAACTCAAAGAATGCCGCTGGGGGCAATCCTTCCTTGTCTATTTGAACGATTGGATACTCTCTTGCCTTTGCTTCTTCTTCGTCGTGTACGGAAAGTTCTGGCTTTCTCCAGTCCCAATGGAAAATCGCAATCGGATCGCCTCCCATGTTGGCCATTGTGCCAACCCCCACCGACAGCCATTCGTCACCCTCAAAGCGCCAAACGTACACAAAAGAGGCATATCCGTTTCGACACTTCGCTGGCTCACCAAAGCGATCAGTCATAATTCGTATCAGTTTAGTGCATTCAGCCTCTGTAAGTTTTCGTCTCGGCTTCCAGTCGTCTGCCTCCTTTTTCTTTGATGCAGGGTTTATGATCATCCTTGCTTTCTCGGCATCATCATTCCACAGATACCTATAGTTGAGGAAGTCAAAGCCTTCTTTGGTCGCCCTAGCGGATTGCTGGATCTGTCGGACAATGCTCTTCGTTTTGTCCTCAATTTCTCTCAAGTCCTTTTTTGTAAGTTCGATTTGCTTGAACTTCGGATTGATGTAATATATCGTCACAGCAGGAAACAGCTTGCCAAAATCGCCATTGCGACACACCATAGCACCGCTCTTGTCAAATGAAAACAACTGATGAACAAAGTGATTGTGCTGGCTCTTTTCAAATCCGCCGTAGATCATCGAGTGTCGAAAATATATTGTTCCAGCAACTTCCACCAAGTCGGCTTTCGTATTGCCAAGACATTCTATAGCTGTATCCACCCAGCTTTTTGATCCGGTGGAAACTCTGAAATGTGCCTCATAGCTGTAGCCGGCTAGGGCACCATTTCCGAACCAAGGAACGATGAATAAGCTATCTTTTATGCCATCGCCATTCAGATCTATGGAATAGCCTTTGCAATACTCCCAATTGTCAAAGTCCCAATCAATGTCTCCTTTCTTTACAGAGCATACGAAATTGCTCACTGTTGCTTCCGGCAACACTTGAACCTCTACAGGATCACCCTTAAAAGCGGGTGCCCATTCATCCATCCATGCGTTTGCATTAAAAGGAAGAATCAAGCTAGTCGAGATTGTTGCAAATATAACTACGAGCCTCAACATATCATCTTTCTCCTTTAGTTGCCTCGTTTTGAGTTCACTGTTCCATCATATATCTCCTACTATTTTCATTGCCAGCTCAAAGCCCTGTTCAGCCGACAAGCGCAGAAGCCTGTAGGCCTCGTCCTCATCTTTTCCCACGCCGTTGCCGCGAGCATACATCAGGGCAAGGTTATACAGCGCAGATGGCTCACCCTGATCGGCGGCTTTGCGTAGCCACATCAATCCAATCGCTAAGTCTTTAGCGACGCCATCTCCGTTTGCATAACAAGAACCTAACTGTGCTTGAGCCATTGCATTGCCATTGGTCGCCGCGCATTTCAACCACTTTAACGACTCCGCGACATCCATTTCAACACCAAACCCAACCGCATAGCAATGCGCAAGTTCAAACTGCGACATTGAATATCCTTGTTCTGCCGCTTTTCGATACCACCCTGCCGCCGCCTTCGGTTCTTTCCTCATTCCAGCGCCAACAGCGCAAAGAACGCCCATCTCATGTTGAGCCGCCGCGTAGCCTTGCTCCGCCGCGAGCAGATACCACTTCACAGCTTCAGCCCAATCGCCATGTTTTACGCCATCACGTCTCGCCAAGACAAGCCCAAGCGCATATTGCGCCTCGGCATAACCTCGCTCCGCCTCCGAACGAATTTGTGCAAATTCCTGTTCGTCCAAGACCTCAACTTCGCCATCGCCATAGAGATATGGTGTCTTGTCGTCCATAGTATCAACATTCCCGATGCGCTGCAGAAAATTACTTGTTGATATGCACACAAAATGTTTTGCCTCGCCCTTTGCTCGTAAAAGGACGCACCATCGCGCCGCTTTCGGCAAGCACTACAGTCGCGCCAATTGAGTAGCGAAGTGGTGCCGTATCACAAGTACAATATCTAACCTTCGCTTCATCAAACTTTATCCTTTCGGCTGCCGAATTATCTTTCTTTACTTCAACAACCATGAAATTCCCTCCCCGCGAACAAACGCCTCGTTTGTGCAATATTATATCGGGTCTAAAGTCATAAGTCTTTTGGTCCTCTTTCATATACCGTTTTATTAATTCAAAACACGATTCTTTATGCGTACATTTTGAACAATGCTCCACGACGATGCTCATGTGTTTTTTTATCTCGTCTCCATGACAACCATTCATTCTGTCATATTCTATATCTATATCACATATTTGCCCTACCAATGACTTTTGCTGTTCAAGAATATTCCACATATAACGATATATGCAACCAACCATAGCTCGCTCGTCAATTTGCTTATTATTTCCAAACAAACTCTTTGCATCATTCACATAGAATCTTTTTAAGGCCTCGGAAAGAATTGTTAAATACTTGTTTCTCATTTACATTTCCTTTCTTTATGAGTGAACATTACTACATATTGCGACTCACATTAATAATATCCCCCGCGATGCCCAATATCATCTACCTCTTCTATCGCGCTATTTTCTTCATCATCTAATAATTCCTCGCCCGACGCTTGCGTCGCCACAGGAGGAATTTGTACTGATATGACTGGCGGCTCTTTCAAATCACAAAACCCATTAACAGAATTCACGATTTCCCAGCACGGATCAAAGAAGAACCAATCATGATCCAGATAATTACGTGGCACGTCGGCAGCACATCCGTGTAAAATCAAACCATTCTCAAACTCTCGATATTCTTGCGAAAGCAATTCAGCTAAACGCCATCTGGCTTTTCGCCACCACATTCTCTTGCTTTCACCAGTAAATGTTATGTACTGCTCAGAACTTTTATACAGCCGCAATAAGAACGCATCTTTTAGTTTATCAATTCTTTCTCTAATCCCGAACTCTCTCTCGAAATCAAGCAAATTCAATACATATTTCACTCCACCCTTTGCAAATATAAACGCACCCAAATCAAAATGGAGCCTACAAAGCACGCTCTCTAGTTCTTCGGCCCCAATATCAAAATGGTTTTTGCTCGTTTTGAACCTGAGGCGAAATCCTCTAAGACAATTCGTGGCTCCATACTCCCGCTCAAGGATAAGATCACCACTCTTTCGCTGACTTATATGTTCCAAATAGGAAAGCAAATGTTCAATAACAACATTTGGTTCTTTTATTGTATATTTGTCAAGGATTTCAGAATACTGTCTAATTTCATTCCATGTCGGCGGACGAATGTTACTGACTCTATGCTCCGCATGATCTTGCCAGTTAGAATAGTTTTCCCAATACTCCATATGTTGAGCATCTATACTCTTTATCCGACCCTCCTCATCTCCAGATTCATAAAAAGAAACCTCAAGAAGGTGCACAAAACTCGTAGTTTCTAAATTTCTGTCTTCAACTATGGGGATTCCTCCGTCCCATTCAAACTTTCTATGCCGCGAAAAACCATTGTTACGTGCATAACGATCATGATATGAAAATTCATCCCAAAACTCTTTCTTGACTCGCCGTCCGAGATATTTCACAGCCCATTCGTTTCTATCCATGAGATTAATCCACTGCTTTAACTCATACTGACTATCTACTGTAGATTCATCTAGCATGTTATCGTTCCTTTCTCAATGTGCAACATGATAACATATCTTTTGTCACAATGGAATGTAGGTTTGTTCTTTTTTTAAGTTGTCTCCGCGTTGGAGACATTTTGATGCCTCATCTTGACAAGGCAAAGGCTTTGCATTATGAGCGGTTAATATTTGATTTACCCGTGCTATATCGTAAATCCCAGCGATAATGCAGGCTTGATAGATTATGTCCTCAAGGATGAAGTCCGAAAGTGCGTGACCGGCAGAGCGCAACAACTCCTTCGCCTCGGCTAGAGACAACCTTAGCGCAAAGGCAAATGCAATGGCAACATGCTTTGAGACCGGTCGCAGTTCATTGCTGATGATTGCCGAATACGTTTTACGGCTAATATGCGCTGCCCGGTATATGGTCGGTGCATCTCCGCCAAACTTGTCCCTTACATACATAATCAATCTTGCCGCGAATGACGGGTTTGCACATTTCAGGTTTGGCGTCCTAATTGTCTCGCGCCCGCTCGCCGGCGGCACGACAGTTCCTTCTGGTTTGCCTTCTAGCAGCCAATTGTCATCATAGGCATCAATCGGACTTGTTTCGGTGCTGCCAACTGGTACGACATCGTAGAAGCAACCCTCCTGCCCCCTTTCTCGCCCCGCCGCAAATGCAATTATCAGTTCGGCAAACATCCACTCTTGCGACATGTCGCCTGAGGCAATAACATCGGCAGCATGAATGTAGCCTACTCTTTTAGCAAGCGCAATCCACTCTTCCCGCCGCGCATTTTCAATGAGTTTTGTCATTTCTCCACCTCCCAATGTCAGCCTCTATTGGACTGGCGCGATGGCTGCGCTCTATGCAACCCTCCACATCCCCTCTGACCATGTGAAGCGGGCTATGGAATTGCCGAATGCGTTGAATCGTTGCGTGATATGGCGATACCGTCCCACGACTATGCCCGGCGAAAGGTCGTGGTCATCTGCGAAGCGCCTGACTTCTGCAAGAGAATTGAGTGCCGCTACCTCCCTGTTGCAAGACGCCGGCAACAGCATGTCTGCCGCGAACGCATCAGCCGTCTTTTCGTCGGGTGATTCGGCCCATGCCTGACCAGTGAGTGGGACAAAAGGGGCAGACCCTTCTGTATATGCTTTTACTGTATATGCCGCAGGGCGCGGGTTGATCTGCGTCGGGGTTTCCACCGTCACGGACGCGTCACAGCGCATGCCAGCCGCAATTCCGCCCACGATGGCGAGGGCGAGGGAAAGCGCGGTCTTGGCATGGGGTTTCATCGCGTGAATTATACCATTTTTGCCGCGCTCCGTGTTAACCTTCGCGGCAGATTCCCGCCGCCGCGAAAGGTGAGCGTCGTTAGACGCGAACAAATCCGCGTGTTAATCAAAACTGCCGCGGCCTTTCAACCTTTCAACTTTTCAACTTCTCAACCGGCTCCGCCCAACCTTTCAACCGGCGTTATACAGAAGGGTCCAACCCTTTTGTCATTATTTCGCAACCTCCCAATGTCCTCCCTTGTCTGGTCCGACACGGCGAAGGAGGCCCGACTTTTTCAAGTTTGAAATATGCTTCTGGACAGTGCTCCGCGTTATCATTAGAGCCGCAACCATTCCCTCCTGCGTGAGATGCGGATTTGCCTTGAGCAGCGACACCAGCCGGTCAGCCGTTTTCTGACCGCTTTTTTCTGACCGCTTTTTTCTGACCGCTTTTTTCTGACTGCCTTGCCGGTTGGCATCAAGCTGCGCCTTTTCGGACGGTTTGATCCCGACAAGCAAATACCGGTTCTTAAGTTCGTTTTCCTCGCCAAGGATAAGATTGCGGAAGAAGCGTTCGAGAGGCTCCATGTCGCGCGAAATTCCGGAAAGCGGATTTTCATAGTTGGCTCTCACAAGGGCATTCCGAAAGAACCACGAGTTCTCCGCAAAAAGATCGTTCGTTGCCTTGATGCGCATCGACTTCAAATATTTTATCGCAAAAACCGCAGTCGTGCGCGTATTGCCCTCCCGAAAGGGATGTATCTGCCATATCCCGGCAATGAAGCGCGAGAAGTGGGCAATGATTTCGCGTTTGCCCTTGCCGGAATATGAATATTCCCGTTCACGGTCGAAATCGTAGTCCAGTGTCTTTTCGATCGCCGGAGCGTGGCCGTATGTCACGCTGTCGCCCCTTAGCACCCACTCGCGCTTGCGGAGGTTTACATCGCGGATTGATCCAGCGTGGGGGAACACGCCCTCGAATATCAATCCATGCAAAGCGACAAGATATGTCGGGGAGAAACTGAAGCCTTCGTCCTCAATGACCTCATTGATCCTGGCAGCGACGCGATCGGCTTCCTTCACATCTTCCGGCAGATCATGTCCGGCCTTGGTCTCGTAATAACGATCGACAAGACTTGTCGCCTCCGCACCGGTAATCTGCCCTTCAATATGACGCTTCGCAACGGAAATCAAGTGTTCCGACGGAACAAGCCCATCCACTTTCTGCAAACCGATGGCGACAGCCCAGTTTTCGGCGCGCTCCCTCTGACTCGCGCTCCTGGCCTGATAATAGCCGTCAAACTCCTTAAGTGCCGGATCGTCGTATGGCATCAGCGAACCTCCTTCTCCCCCGTCTTCACCTACATGTTTTTACTGTATATGCCGCGGGGCGCGGGGTGTAGCGCAAGCCAGCCGCAATTCCGCCCACGATGGCGAGGGCGAGCGCAAGCGCGGACTTGTCACGGTTGTTCATCGCGTGAATTATACCATTTTTGCCGCGGGCCGTGTTGGCTTTCGCGGCAGATTTCCGCCGCCGCGAAAGGTGAGCGTCGTTAGACGCGAACAAATCCGCGTGTTAAACCAAAACCGCCGCGCAATCTGCCGCGGCCTTTCAACCTTTCAACTTTTCAACCTTTCAACTTTAATAGGCACCGGGCTTCAACCACTGGACCGGAAATTATGGTATAATGCGCACATGAAGAAAATCATCATCCTGGCCGCGGCGTGCGCCGTGGCGTCGTTCGCCCCCGCCGCCGAGTCCGCCGCGGCTGCCAAAGAGAAACCCCTCAAGGTGCTGATGATCGGAAACAGCTTCTCGATCTGCAACCTGAAGGAGATGCCGCCGATCGCGAAGTCGATGGGCCTCAAGCTCGACCTCGGCTCGCTCTACATCCCCGGCTGCTCGCTCAAGCGCCACTGGAACAACGTGGTCGCCTCCACCAACGCCGCGTTCAAGCCGTACCGCTTCGACCGCACTGCCGACGGCAAGGCCGAGGTCTCGGACGGACGCGCCAACATCCCCGACGCGCTGGCGATGGAGAAGTGGGACGTGGTGACGGTCCAGCAGGCGAGCCACGACAGCTGGAACCCGTCGACGTTCCAGCCCGAGGGCGACAGGCTCGTCGCGAAGATCCGCGAACTCGCGCCGCAGGCGAAGATCGTCGTGCAGGAGACGTGGAGCTATCCGCCGTGGGACCGGCGCCTCGGGAAATACGGCTTCGACCAGGTCGAGATGTACGCTCGGCTGAGGGCGGCCTACGCCGCATTCGCGAAGCGGCACGCCCTGGAGGTCATCCCCGTCGGCACCGCGGCGGAGTTCGTCGACGACCGCAACCAGCTCTTCACCAGCCCGGACTTCCACTTCAACCGGCAGGGGCAGTACCTGCAGGGGCTGGTATGGACGGCCAAGCTCTTCGGCGCCGACGTGCGCAAGTGCGAATACCGGCCGGACTGGCTCGACGACGGCCGCGCGAAAGTCCTCCGCGGCGCCGCGATGGACGCCGTCGAAGGCGCCAGGGTCCGCCGCGCCTTCCGCGACGCTCGCGTCACCCGCGGCAACACCAACATCCTCAAGGTGCAGCCGGTCGACGACGCGTCGTGGCTGTGGCTGCCCGGCGCGGCGAACGACAGGTTCTGCTTCGTCAAGTTCCGCAACGAGTTCGAGGTCGCGGAGGGCGCGGCCCCGCTCGTATTCGACGTCTCGGCCGACGAGCGCTTCGTGCTCCTGCTCGACGGCGAGTTCGTCGCGCGCGGGCCCAACCGCGGCACGGTGGAGAACTGGCAGTATCAGACCTACGTCGCCGACCTGAAGCCGGGGCGCCACGTCTTCGAGGCGTACGTGCAGGTCATCGGCGACTCGGCCCCGCTCGCGCAGCTTTCCTACCGCGGCGGTTTTATCTTCAAGGCGAACGGGCAGTTCGACGCGAAGCTCACCACCGGCAAGGGCGCCTGGACGGTGGGGAGAATTTCCGGAATCCGCCCCGCCGGCAAGGACGGCGGCGCCTGGGGCGGCGGCGACCAGTTCGAGATCACCGGGTGCGGTCCGTATTCCGGCGAGCCGGCCGAGTGGACGAAGCCGGAGGTCGTGCGCGGGCCTGCGGGCGTGCCAGGTCCGTTCATCTACGGCATCCGCACGACCGGGTGGATGCTCTTCCCCTCGCAGCTCCCCGACCAGACCGAGATCCGCTGCACGCCCGGCAGGGTCAAGGCGGTCGCCAGGGGAACGGAATTCCGCCGCCCCCACGTCTACACCGAGGACGAGGCGAAGGAGACGGTCGACCTCTCCAAGCCGTTCACCGTCCCCGCGCGCACGAAGATGCAGCTTGCGTGGGACCTCGGCAACTACTACTGCGCCTACCCGGACGTCGTCCTCTCAGGCGGCAAGGGCGCGAAGTTCTCGCTCAACTTCGCCGAGGCGACGCTGCGCGGCGACAGCAAGCTCAAGACGAGCGAACCGGGCTCGCGCGACGCGATCGTCGGCCGCTACCTGAACGCCTTCGGCGACACGTTCGTCTCCGACGGGCGGACGAAGGCGCGGTTCTCCGCGCCGTGGTTCCGCTGCGGCAAGTGGGTGAGGATCGACGTCGAGACCGGCGACGAGCCGCTCACGGTCGACTCCGTCGCGCTCATCGAGTCGCGCTATCCGGTGGAGCTGGAGAGCGCGTTCTCGTCGGCCGACGACGCGTCCCTCGCCGACATCCGCCGCATCTCCGCGCGCGCGATGCAGATGTGCTGCCACGAGATGCTCTTCGACTGCCCGTTCTACGAGCAGCAGATGTATCCCGGCGACACGCGCGTGCAGCTGAACGTCCTCTCCGCGATGTCGCGCGACGACCGCATCATCAGGCGCGCGATCGAAATCTACGACCTCAACACGCGCGACGACGGGCAGTGCCCGTTCAACTATCCGACGCGCTACACGCAGGAGGGCGCGAGCTACACACTCTGCTACCTGCTGATGTACGGCGACTACGCGATGAACCACGCCGACCGCGCGTGGCTGCGCGCGCGGCTGCCCGGCCTCAGGAAGTCGATGGCGGGAATGGAGTACTACGAGAACAAGGACGGACTGCTCGAGAACCTGCCGGGCTGGAACTTCATGGACTGGACGGACGGCTGGGAAGGCGACGGCACCGCGCGCGGCTGCCGCTTCGGCGACGGCGTCAACGCCGAGCTCAACCTCTACTGGAACCTCGCCATGCGCTCCGCCGCGGCGGTCGAGCGCGCGCTCGGCCACGAGCTGCAGGCGAAGTACTGGGAGGAGAAGTCCGCGGCGCTGAAGGCGAAGATCGTCGAGAAGTTCTGGGACCCGAGGCGCTCCCTCCTCGCCGACACGCCGGCGAAGAAGGACTTCTCGGAGCACGCGCAGGCGCTCGCGCTCGTCGGCGAAGTCCTGCCCGAGGACAAGGCCGCCGCCGCGTTCCGCCACCTCGTCGAAGACAGGAACCTCAAGCGCTGCACCGTGTATTTCTCGTACTATCTCTTCGAGGCGTATTTCAAGTACGGGCGCGGCGACCTCTTCCTCAAGCGGCTCGACCTCTGGCGAGACTACGTGAAGAAGGGCCTCGCCACGACGCAGGAGGCACCGGACAAGGGCAAGAACGGGCAGCAGGAGTCGAGAAGCGACTGCCACGCCTGGGGCGCGCACCCGATCTGGTTCATGCAGACCGGGCTCGCCGGCATCAGGTCCGACGCGCCGTTCTTCGAGAAGGTGCTCGTCGCGCCGTGCCCCGGTCCGCTCGGCGAGCTCAAGGCGTCGCACCCGCACCCGAAGGGCTGGATCGAGGTCGAGCTCAGGTTCGCGGACGGCAAGGCCGCCGGCACCGTGCGGACGCCCGTCGCCGGCAGGTTCGTCTACGGCGGACAGTCGCTCGAACTCAAGCCCGGGCTCAACGAGATCTGAGGTTTAGGCCTTCGTGATGTAGATCTTGGCCATGTCGGTCTTGTAGGCCGACTTGTCCGAGACGTCCAGCTCCTCGCGCAGCTTCTCGCCGGGGCGGATGCCGGTGAAGACGATCGGTATGTCCACATACGGCCTCAGCCCGGCCTGGCGGATCATCCCCTCGGCGAGATCGAGGATCCTCACCGGCTCGCCCATGTCCAGGGTGTAGATCGCCTTCTCGGACCTGCTCGCCGCCTGCAGCACCAGCCCCACCGCCTCGGAGACGGTCATGAAGTAGCGTTCCATCGCCGGATCGGTCACCGTCACCGGACGCCGGCCGAGGATCTGCTCGCGGAAGAGCTGCACCACCGATCCCGAGGAACCGAACACGTTGCCGAACCTGACCGCGCAGAAGCTCGTCTGCGGCGCGAGCGACTCGGCGGAGCAGTCGCAGTTGAGCTCCATCACCGCCTGCTCCGCGGCAAGCTTGGTCTTGCCCATCACCGAAACCGGGTTCACCGCCTTGTCGGTGGAGATGAGGACGAAGCGGCGGACGCCGAATTCGCGGGCGAGTTCCGCGAGCGCGCGCGTCGCCTCGGTGTTGTTGCGCCAGCCCTCCTCCGGGTTCGCCTCCACCATCGGCACATGCTTGTAGGCGGCGGCGTGGACAACGATCTCCGGACGGTGCTCGGCGAAGATCTCGCGCATCGCGGCGACGTCGTTCACGTCCTTCATCAGTGCGCGGACGTCCGCCTCCGGAAAGCGCGAGCGCACCTCGCGCTCGATCTGGTAGAGCGCGTTCTCGCCGCGCTCCACCATCAAAAGCCGCTTCGGCTTCGCCGCGAGCGCCTGGCGCACGAGCTCCGAGCCGATCGACCCGCCGGCGCCGGTCACCATCACCGTGCGCCCGCAGATGAACCCGGTGGCGGGCGCGGCGTCCATCCTCGCCACGCTCCGCTCGATGAGGCGCTCGTCGCTCGCGCGAGACTGCCACAGCCAGCTCCAGGCGATGCGCCAGATGACCAGCGCGACCGACGCGAGCACGAAGCAGATGAGCGTCACCGAGTAGGGCGGGCGCACGTGGGCGTAGCTCTCCACCGGCAGCACGAACCTGAGGCCGGTGAGCACCGCGCAGGCCGCCGCGGTCGCGACGAGGTAGCGCGAGAGGTCCTTCAGGCGCGTGCGCCGCCAGGCGAGGCGGTAGCAGCCGGCGGCGGCGAGGGCGAGGACGTGGACGAGCGCGACGACCGAGAAGCTGGTCAGCACCGCCGTCCAGCCCCAGCGCGGCGCGCGCAGGTCGAACCTGAGGAGGATCGCCCCGTAGTACGCCGCGCCGACGGCGCAGACGTCCGCGGCGAGCCCGACGACTCGGGTCGCCGCGAACAGCGTCCATGCCCTGGCCGAGCGCTTCACCTCGGCGAGATCACTCCCACTCGATCGTGGCGGGCGGCTTGGGCGTCACGTCCCACACCACGCGGTTGACGCCCTTCACCTTCGTCGCGATCTTCTCGGCGACGGCCGTCACGAACTTGAACGGCAGCTCCACGACGCCGGCCTTGACGAACTGCTGCGTGGAGATCGCGCGGATCGCGATCACGTAGCCGTAGGTGCGCGCGCCGTTCTTGACGCCGACCGCCTTCACGTTCGAGTTGATCGCGAAGAACTGCTGCGCCTTCCTGTCGAGCTTCGCCTTCTTCATCTCGTCGCGGAAGATGAAGTCCGCCTGGCGGAGGATGTCGAGCTTCTCCTTGGTGAGCTCGCCGATGCAGCGGACCGCGAGGCCCGGGCCCGGGAACGGCTGGCGCATGACCATCTCCTCGGGGATGCCGAGGAGCTTGCCGACCTTGCGCACCTCGTCCTTGTAGAGGTACTTCACCGGCTCGACGAGGCCCTTGAAGATGATGTCCTTCGGGAGCCCGCCCACGTTGTGGTGGGCCTTCACCGCCTTGTTGCCGCCGACGCCCGACTCGATGATGTCGGGGTAGATCGTGCCCTGGCCGAGGAAGTCGATGTCGCCGAACTTCTTCTTGAGGTCGCGCGCGACGTCGGCGAAGACCTTGATGAACTCGCCGCCGATGCACTTGCGCTTGAGCTCGGGGTCGGTGATGCCCTTCGCCTTCTTGAGGAAGCGGGCCTCGGCGTCGATCTGGATGAGGTTGATGCCGAACTTGCCCTTGAAGACCTTCTTAACCTCCTTCGCCTCGTTGAGGCGCATGCAGCCGTGGTCGACGAACACGCAGACGAGCTGCTTGCCGATCGCCTTCTGCAGCAGCACCGCGCAGACGGACGAGTCGACGCCGCCCGACATCGCGAGCAGCACCTTCCGGTTGCCGACCTGCTTCCTGATGGCCTCGATCTCCTCGGCAATGTACTTCTTTGCGTTGAACGTCCTGCCGACTCGGGCGAGGCGCTCCTTCTCTGCCTGGTTCATGTCCTTTTGACCTTTCCTTATGTGGTTTAAGCCGTTGACGCGTATTATACCAAAAAATGGTATACTACGCGCAAATGGACCCGTCCCGCAGAGTAACCATCTTCGCCGGCCACTACGGCAGCGGCAAGACCAACATCGCGCTCAACTACGCGCGGGCGCTCGCCCGCGCCGGTCTGCGGACGTGCATCGCCGACCTCGACATCGTCAACCCGTATTTCCGCACCAAGGACAGTGCCGCGGCGCTCGCCGCGGAGGGCATCGGGCTCGTCGTCTCGCCCTTCGCCAACTCGAACGTCGACTTCCCCGCGCTTCCGAAGGAGATCTACGCGCTCGTCGCCGACCGCTCGACGCACGTGGTGATGGACGTCGGCGGCGACGACCGCGGCGCGCTCGCTCTCGGCCGCTGGACCGGCGACATCCTCGCCGAGGGCGACTACGACATGCTCGCGGTCGTGAACGCGTCGCGCCCGCTCACCCGCACGCCAGCCGACGCCGTCGCGACGCTGCGCGAGATCGAGGCCGCCGCGGGAATCCCCTTCACCGGCGTCGTCAACAACACCAACCTCGGCCAGCAGACGCGGCCGGAGGACGTCGCTGCGTCCGTCCCCTACGCGCAGGCCGTCGCGGACGCGCTCGGCGCCCAGGTGCGCTTCACCTGCTGCGACCGCCGCATTGCCGCCGCGCTCGAGGGCAAGATCCCGGACCTCTTCCCCCTCGACATCCAGCGCCTCTACTACTTCGTCCAGTAAAAATCAGTTCTTCAAAGAATTTTGTGGAAGTGCCGACGGCGTAGTGTTTGAAACTCCGATCTGTGGGGCTCTCGCTACCGCTCCGCAGAATGGTGTGCGCTTAGCATTTGACATTCGTCTTACACGGCCACTATGGCCATGTTATACATCTGCGGCTCCGCCGCAGGGGTCTGGGGGCTTGCCCCCAGATATAAAACCAAATAACGCAATCTACTGGATTGTGGTTGTGTGATGCGAAGCCGCGGAGCGGTAGCGGGAGCCACAACCATCGGAGTTCCAAATATCCCAAACCGTTTCACCACTTATAACTTCGACGAAACTAAAAATCACGATCCGGAAATATGGTATAATACGCACCAATGACTTTGTTGCCGCCTGGCCGCAAGCAGCCTAATCGCGACAGGCGGCATGGCAACCCCCAACCCCAAACCACAAATCCAATCATGTCCGAAGAACTCGATGTTTTCGCGGGCGCGGTGCCTCCCAAGGGCGGCGCTCGCCAGAACGGGCCGGCAAAGCCCAAACAGTACCGCACGTTCAAGAAGTTCAACCGCGCGCCCGGCCCGGCGAAGGCCAACAACTCCCCGATCCGCGGGGCAAACGGCGAGGAGTCGGTGAATCCGCTCCTCAACGCGCCGCTCCCGGCCGAGCCAGTCGCCGCGGAGGCCGCGCCGGCCGTCAACCCCAACCGCAACCCGGATTTGCCCGAGTACCGCCTCGCCGACATCCAGACCTGGCCAGCGCCCGCGATCGTCGAGCGGATGATGCCCGGCGCCGACCCCGAGGAGCTCGGCAGCTACCGCAAGCACGAGCTCATCTTCGCGGCAATCCGCTCCTACCTCGCCCGCGGCGGCGCGGTGCTCGCCTCCGGCTGCCTGGAGATCGTGCGCGAGGGCCACGGCTTCCTGCGCTCCGCGAAGAACAACTTCCTCGCCTGCCCAGAGGACGTGTTCGTCACCCAGCAGCAGATCCGCCGCCACGCGCTCCGCACCGGCGACATCGTCGAGGGACCGGTGCGCGACCCGCGCGACCGCGACCGCTTCTTCTGCCTCGGCGCCGTGGTCTCGGTGAACGGCAAGGAGCCGTCCGCCGCCGCGCGCGTGATCCACTTCGAGAACCTCACCGCCACCTTCCCGACGCGCCGGATAATCCTCGAGACCGACCCGAAGGAGCTCTCCACCCGCGTCGTCGACCTCTTCACGCCCATCGGCTTCGGCCAGCGCGGCCTCATCATCGCGCCGCCGCGCGTGGGCAAGACGGTGCTTTTGCAGAAGATGGCCAACGCCATCTCGAAGAACCATCCCGAGGCGATGCTCATCATCCTGCTGATCGACGAGCGCCCGGAGGAGGTCACCGACATGCAGCGCAACACGAAGGCGATGGTGCTCTCCTCCACCTTCGACGAGGAGCCGCAGCACCATGTCAACGTCACCGAGATGGTGCTCGAGATGTCCAAGCGCCAGGTCGAGAACGGCCGCGACGTGATCATCCTCATGGACTCGCTCACGCGCATGGCCCGCGCCTACAACACGGTGCAGCCGCACTCCGGCAAGATCCTCACCGGCGGCGTCGACGCGCTCGCGATGCACCGCCCCAAGCGCTTCTTCGGCGCGGCCCGCAACATCGAGGGCGGCGGCTCGCTCACCATCATCGCGACCGGCCTCGTCGACACCGGCTCGCGCATGGACGAGGTGATCTTCGAGGAGTTCAAGGGCACCGGCAACATGGAGATCGTGCTCGACCGCGGCCTCGCCGACAAGCGCATCTTCCCGGCGATCGACATCGAGAAGTCCGGCACCCGCAAGGAGGACCTCCTCCTCGACCCGCTCGAGCTCGAGAAGACCTGGGCGCTCCGCCGCTACCTCGCCGCCGCCGGCACCGAAAGCGCCATGCGCTCGGTGCTGAACTCGCTCAAGAAGACCCAGTCGAACCCGCAGTTCCTGCTCGCGCTCGACTTGAAGAACCTGCAGTAGGCGCGGGAGGGACGCGGCGCCATGGACATCACCATCAGGAACGCGAAGGTCCACAACCTCAAGGGCGTGGACGTCGTCATCCCCCGCGACTCGCTCACCGTGGTCACCGGGCTCTCCGGCTCGGGCAAGTCGTCCCTCGCCTTCGACACCCTCTACGCCGAAGGCCAGCGCCGCTACGTGGAGTCGCTCTCGGCCTACGCGCGGCAGTTCCTCGACCGGATGCAGAAGCCGGACGTCGAGCGCATCGAGGGCCTCTCGCCCGCGATCTCGATCGAGCAGCGCACCACCAGCGGCAACCCGCGCTCGATCGTCGCCACCGTCACCGAGATCCACGACTACCTGCGCATCCTCTACGGATCCGCCGCGACGCCCCACTGCCCGAAGTGCGGCCGGCCGGTGACCCGCCAGTCCGCCGAACAGATAGTGGACACCCTCGCCGCCGGAGAGCCGGGCCGGATAATCCTCTACGCGCCGGTCGTCAAGGGCAAGAAGGGACGCCACGAGGAGACGATTGCCGCGCTCGCGCGCAACGGGTTCGCCCGCGTGCGCGTCGACGGCACGGTGTATCCGATCGACGAGGTCCCGGCGCTCGACAAGAAGAAGGCCCACACGATCGACGTCGTCGTCGACCGGATTGTCCTTCCCTGCGACCGCACCCGCCTCACCGACTCGGTAGAGCTGGCCCTCAAGACCGGCAAGGGCGTGATGTCGGTGGAGCTGGCGGACAAGCCCGACCGTCCGACCGTGTTCTCCGAGCTCAACGCCTGCGTCGAGTGCGGACTTTCCTTCGACGAATTGAAGCCGCGGTCGTTCTCCTTCAACTCGCCCTACGGCGCGTGCCCGACCTGCTCCGGCCTCGGCCACCTCTACTACTTCGACGAGGAGCTGGTGGTGCCAGACCGCACGCTCCCGCTGCGCGAGTGCATCCACCCCTGGCGCCGCGCCGGACACAACGCGATCATGTACTACAACGCGCTCCTGGAGCAGATTGCGCGCCAGTACAAGGTGAAGCTCTCCACTCCCTACGAAAAGCTGCCCGCCAAGTTCCGCCACGACCTGATGCACGGGTTCAAGGACGACCTGATTCTGCCCTGGCGCTCCGTCGACCGTCCCTTCGAGGGCGTCCTCGCCACGCTGCAGAAGCGGCTCGAGGAGGCGGAGGACGAGGAGACGCGCGCGAAGTGGGAGACGTACCAGAGCTACCGCACCTGCCCGACCTGCCACGGCGCCCGCCTCAACGAGTTCTCCCGTGCCGCCACCGTCGCCGGCAGGACCATCGTCGAGGTAATGGCGATGCCGGTCGGCGAAGCCCTAGCCTTCTTCAATGGGTTGTGTTTAGCCGCAAAGAACGCAAAGAACGCAGAGAACGCACCCTTTGCGACCTTTGCGTCCTATGCGGCTAAAAAAACCGCACCCCAAGCAACAAACCTTTCGGGGCTGGGCGAAATCGTGGCGGAGATCTGCCGTCGCCTCCAGTTCCTGCTTGACGTCGGGCTCGACTACCTCACCCTCGACCGCGCGGCCTCGTCGCTTTCCGGCGGCGAAATGCAGCGCATCCGCCTGGCAACGCAGATCGGCTCGGGTCTGACCGGGGTCCTCTACGTCCTCGATGAGCCGACGATCGGGCTCCACCCGCGGGACAACGATCGGCTCATCTCCGCCCTCAAGGGGCTCCGCGACCGCGGCAACACCGTCGTCGTCGTCGAGCACGACGAAGAGATGATGCGCGCGGCGGACTGGATTGTCGACCTCGGTCCCGGCGCCGGCCGCGAAGGCGGCAAGGTGATGTACCAGGGCCCGTTCAAGGGACTTCTCAAGGCGAAGTCGCTCACTGCCGACTATTTGACAGGCAGGAAGAAGATTCAACCTCGCGATTCTGAAAATGTGAGCGACGTTAGTCGCGAACAAATCCGTGTGTTATCCCACCAAACTGCCAAACCACTAAACCACCTCACCATCTCCGGCTGTCGCGAGCACAATCTCAAGAACATCACCGCGCACTTCCCCGTCGGCGCGTTCACGGTGGTAACCGGCGTCTCCGGCTCCGGCAAGTCGACGCTCGTCGACGAGACGCTCAAGCGCGCGCTCATGCGCCGCTTCTACCGCTCGCGGGAGGTTCCGGGGAAGTTCGCGAAGCTTACCGGCGCGGAGCACTTCGACAAGGTCGTCGAGATCGACCAGTCGCCGATCGGCCGCACCCCGCGCTCCAATCCCGCCACCTATGTCGGGTTCTTCTCCGAGATCCGCGAGCTCTTCGCCAAGACCGAGGCGGCGCGCGCGCGCGGCTACACCGCGGGGCGCTTCTCCTTCAACGTCAAGGGCGGGCGCTGCGAGGTCTGCGGCGGCGACGGCGTGCGCAAGCTGGAGATGAGCTTCCTGCCCGACGTCTACGTCACCTGCGAGCAGTGCGGAGGCCGTCGCTTCAACGCCGAGACGCTGGAAGTCGCCTACGCCGGCAAGAACATCGCCGACGTCCTGGCGATGACCGTCGCCGAGGCGAAGGACTTTTTTGCGAAGATTCCCTCGCTTGCGCGGAAGCTCGCCACCCTCGACGACGTCGGCCTCGGCTACATCCAGCTCGGGCAGAGCGCCACCACCCTCTCCGGCGGCGAGGCCCAGCGCATCAAGCTCGCGACGGAGCTTTCGCGGCGCTCGACCGGACGCACGCTCTACCTCCTCGACGAGCCCACCACCGGGCTCCACTTCGACGACGTCGCCAAGCTGATGAAGCTTCTCCTGCGCCTCCGGGACCAGGGCAACACGGTGATCGTGATCGAGCACAACACCGACGTCATGAAGTGCGCCGACTGGATCGTCGACCTCGGCCCCGGCGGCGGCGACGCCGGCGGCCGCGTCGTCTGCGAAGGCCCGATCGACCAGGTCCGCGCCTGCAAAGAGTCCTTCACCGCCAAATACCTTTGACCGCAATTATGGTATAATTCACACATGAAGTTCCTTGTCAGGCAGAAGCTCTCCGGCAGGCCCTCCGCCGCATGGCGGGCGGCGGTCGCGGTCCTTCGTCGCGGACCGCGCGGCCAATTCGTTTGTCGTCGTCGACGCGCCTGGCGTCCGGGCCGCTGGAGACGGGCGCATCCACTTCTCGAACGCGACTTCGCCGGTGCCGGTCAGGGTCGACGCCCGCGTGGGCTGGCGCGTGGACGGGCGGAGGTCGGTCTCCTTCGTCCACCGCCCCGGGGAGCGCGGCGCATTCCGCGCCACGAGCGTCCTCGGCGAGGACGAGGAGCACATCCCCTACGAGGACTGCGTGTTTTCGTGTACCGTAGTCACCAACCACGTCTCGGCCCCGAAGATCCGCGCGACGGTCTCCGAGGAGAAGATCGTCAGGCTGTACGCGCTCCCGGAGACCAACACGGAGGTCTCGGTTTCTTCGGCAGTGGAGGTGGTGACCAACGGGGTGCATGTGATCGTGACGACATGGCACCCGTGCCCGATATGCGGAGCCACGCACAACCCACAGGTGGTGAAGGAATACATCGACACGTATCCGACGTCCTATGGCTGGAGGGCGGCCGGCGCCGGCGTCGTCGTTCCGGCTTCGGTCTGGGCCGGGCCGATGGCCAAGGGCGTGGGGCAGAGGATATCCTTCCGCGTGGTCGGGTCCAACGACTGCTCCAGATGCGTCTGCAGCGCGGCAACCAATTCCGTTGTCGACGTCCACGAGCTGTCGGTCTCGCGGCCCGACTACCTTGGACTCGACCGGACGGACGCCGGGAGGGCCAGCCCGGTCGTCAACGTCGCGGCCGCGCTGGTCGACCCGGCGGCGGACGGCACGTCCTATTCCTGGTCGGACTGCGGCATCTGCTCGTTCACCGGGCGCACGGACACGGCGGAGGCGAGCTACTTCGCGCCCAGCAACGACACCGCCAGCGCCGCGTTTCTTGCGGAGCCGCTGACAGTGTCGGCGACGGTTTCCGACGGCTCCGGCCACTCGGACTCGGCGACGTGCACCACCAACTTCACGGTCGTGAAGGTCGACGTCACGATCGGCGGCGTCGGAGAGGACAAGGAGGAGACCGAGGGCGCGTTCATTCCTTATGTCGCGGACGCGGCGGACGGGCGGTGGACCGAGGAGGGGACGAATGCCCTTGTCGCAGTGTCTATCACCTGCGAGCCGCGCGACCTGCCGGATGGAGAGGTTGTGACGATAACTACTCCGGAGAAATCATTGTATGTAAAGCGCAGCGGTAAGTACTACGAGATGCCAGTGGAATTCGACTTTCCGGCTCGTATCCTGGCGGGTCAGGAGTTCGCCCTTCATGGACATACTGTGTCGGGTACATGTAGAGATGAAATAATCCAGATAGAACATCCAGATAGCGGGGCGAAGGATATGGCGAAGTATACATGCATAAAACTAAATCTCAAGGAGGTGACCTTTGGCGGGGCAAAGTATCACCTTGTCACAAAAGATGACGGGAGCATGAATTATACGGCACCGCATTGGCAGGATAATTCATTTCCGCTGGATGGTGACGCTTCCGACGCGGGAGACAGGGCTTATCCAGTATGTTTTACTCGGAATTCGAAAATGAAAGTATCCGCAAAGTGGATAGTCGAGCCTTCGGAGCTGCCTTGGGCGATTACCGTAAAGGGTGATGGTCCCAATGGACTTGATTTTCCTGAGACGGCAGTAATGAAAAATGGGAATCAATTGACGATTGTAGACTTGGAATGCGACATTCCGTTCGCCAATAAGGTAGATTTCTTTGACCCGATGCTGATTGACTGGAGCATTTCAATAAGCATGAACGGATTGAAGACATGGCTAGATGGCGGGACATGCAGCAACCAAACTTACATCACACTCGGCGATCCGCTAACAACTGTATATCACACGCTTGCACATATCGGCTGTAGAAACGCACAAGGCGAGGTGTCGGCGCAAAATTGCACGGCAAAAATTTGGGACGAGTTTACTGATCGGGATGTCCGAAGGGTTGATGGAGTACAACTTACATATTACGCATCATATAATTGCGCTAATGTGGACACAGCAACTCTTCTGTTGCATGGAGATGGCCAGTGTGGGGCGTGGGCTTCCTTGTTTATAGATTTGCGTAAGGTTCAAGGTATTGACGACAAAAATGAATATGTTGTGTTCTACCCAATTGCTCCGCCTGGAATTCCGCAGAACTATGTTGGCTTCTTGGTAAAGAACTGGACTTTTTCTGGGGTGGGTTTGAGTGGCTACCCCCAGTATCCGTACTTGAATATATTGGATTCCGGGTTTATTGGTTTGACGGAGTATCGGTGGAAATATGCAGAAGTAAACGATGCCGTTGGCATTCCAGGACAGGGGAATCACAATCCGGCATCGTTGTTCAATAATCACCAAGTGGTTATCGAAGGCAAATATTACGATCCTTCGTATGGAGTACAGTACTCTAGTCTTGAAGAACTCGAAGCGCAGTCAATAGATGGTTTCTATATTGGCCCATTTCAGTTGCCTATTGATGAACCTATGGTAAATTGCGACTTGAATGATGATGGCGACAAAATTGATTTGAAAGTTATTGTCAATGTTTTACTCATAAAGAGTAATCAACCAGGATTGGAAATTCGGGAGGTGCGATATGACAGATAGCAATCTGAAAGAGTGGATGCGGTGGCGTTCGATCTTAACATTTCTCGTGGTTTTGCTGGCGTGCGGGCCATTGCTGTCAGGAGGAAATTTGTTGCTTCCAGTATTTCATGAGGCCTCGACGGTCAAACTTCCTGGCGCACTGGTTTCAGACGCAGAATGTGCGTCACGCCTTGCGATGGATGCATATTTTCATAAGTCATCAGGTCTCTCGGCAATGGAAGGTCCTTCAAAAACGATTCTAGTTGAGCTTGGTTTTTCTGTAAAGGATTACGCAAAGATCGGAGACAAGATCTGGGAAGTTCGCATTACAGTGTTGACGAAAGATGGCAATCATGCCCTTCGTGCAATCGTGTGGATACATTCTCAGACGGGACTGCCGTATTTCCTTTGTTTCCCAAGTGGTCATTCATCGGGGACAGACCCCGCAGCTCTTTCTACCGCGCCAAGGACGTCCCGGGTCGTTTCGCCAAGCTCGCCGGCGCCGAGAACTTCGACAAGATCGTCGAGATCGACCAGTCGCCGATCGGCCGCACCCCGCGTTCCAATCCCGCGACCTACGTCGGCTTCTTCTCCGAGATCCGCGAGCTCTTCGCCAAGACCGAGGCCGCGCGCGCGCGTGGCTACACCGCCGGGCGCTTCTCCTTCAACGTGAAGGGCGGACGTTGCGAGGTCTGCGGCGGGGACGGCGTGCGCAAGCTTGAAATGAGCTTTCTCCCGGACGTCTACGTCACCTGCGAGCAGTGCGGCGGCCGCCGCTTCAACGCCGAAACGCTTGAAGTCGCCTACGCCGGCAAGAACATCGCCGACGTCCTCGCGATGACCGTCGCCGCAGAATGTGGGGGACAGTCCCTGAAGTGGAGCCCAATTGCGCCAAAGCGCCGAACGAAAACGCGCCAAAGCGCCGAACGAAATGCCAACAAATCAAGGAATATTAAGCCAACAAATTGAGGAACGAGAATGCAATAATTTGAGGATTGGTCATTGACGGCTTACTCATTAATATGCTATAATCCACGCATGAAATCATATAAAAGTAGAATTTGTGACCGACTTCTCCAAGAGGAACTGTCAGGAGCTGGTGCCGTTCTTATTGAAGGTGCAAAATGGTGTGGTAAGACGACAACGGCAGAGCAAGCTGCCAAAAGTGCGATATACATCGACGAGACTGGCAAGATGGAAGAGAACATCATCCTTGCCAGGACAAAGCCAGAGAGAATACTTGATGGCGAATATCCGCGGCTTATCGACGAGTGGCAGTTGGCTCCGGCAATATGGGATTCCGTGCGCTACAATGTCGATCACATGGATGCTCCGGGTCGATACATTCTCACAGGTTCTGCCGTTCCTGCGGATGACGAAGAAATCAGGCATTCCGGAGCAGGGCGTTTCTCTTGGCTCAAGATGAGGCCGATGACGTTGTGGGAGTCGTGCGAGTCGTCGGGCGAGGCGAGTCTATCTGCTTTGTTTGCAGGAGAAGACGTCACCGGCGCGAAATCGGCATGCCCGGATTTGGAGGAGTTGGCATTCCTTCTTTGTCGCGGCGGTTGGCCATACGCTTGCAATCTCTCTGGCAGGGTAGCTCTCAAAAGGGCGTTTTCCTATGTTGACGCGACCGTGAAGCGCGACATATCGCGGGTTGACAAGGTAAACAGGGATGAAGGCCGAGCGAGGCGAATCATGCGCTCGTATGCGCGGCTCCAGGCGACGCAGTCCGCCTATTCCGTCATAAAGGCCGATATCGAGGCGAATGAGGCGAGACCGTGCTCGGTTGACACCGTCGTGTCGTATGTGTCTGCGCTTAAAAAGCTGTTTGTTATCGAGGACATGCCGGCGTGGTGTCCGAACCTTCGCTGCAAGACGCCGATAAGAACCGGTGACACGCGCTATTTTGTGGATCCTTCCGTTGCCGTTGCGTCATTGGGGCTTGGGCCGGAAGACCTGATGAACGACCTGAAGACCTACGGACTTCTTTTCGAGACAATGGCCGTGAGAGACCTTCGCGTCTACATGGACGCGCTTTCCGGTTCGGTAGCCCACTATCTCGATGCATCAGGTCTTGAATGCGACGCAGTGTTGCATCTGCGCAATGGGCGCTATGCGCTGGTGGAAGTAAAAATCGGCGGCAAGGAACTCATAGAAAAAGGCGTTGCAACATTGAACAGGCTTTCTGCAAAGATCGACGACGGCAAGATGAAGAAGCCGTCTTTTCAGATGGTGCTGACTGCCGTTGGCGATTTCGCCTATCGCCGCAAGGACGGGATAATCGTTTGCCCAATAGGCGCATTAAGGCCATAGGACTTGGGGGTTCTGGGAAAACAATGACCATAATCGCCAACGGAACCATCATTGACGGCACGGGAAGACCGGCCTTCCCGGGCGACGTCGCCGTCGAGGGCGACCGCATCGCCGACATCGTTCCCGGCGGCATTGCCGCGAAGGGCGATGCTCAAGTAGTCGACGCTTCGGGTTGTCTCGTCACCCCCGGCTTTGTCGACGCCCACGCCCACTCCGATGCCTACCTCGTGCTCGAGCCGGATGCGCCTTCGAAACTTTCGCAGGGCATCACCACCGAAATCAACGGCCAGTCCGGCGGGCTTCGCGACCGGGAAATCAAGGCCGAGCACGAATCAAGCGGAGCGGTCGATGTCGCAAAGTTTACCAGCGTTAAGCTCCGCGTGACGAACATCAAGTTCAACCACGACACTTCGTCTTCCAACCACGATGCCATCAACATAAGGCGCTGTTTCGAGGATTCAGCCGGTAAGATTGACGTCTCGAACGGTGAGTGGTTTGAGGACGGCGGTGTTGTGACGAACGAACCGTTCTGCTACACGACAAACCGCGCGGCGACCGTGAAGGCGAGGTTCGAGGCGTCTGGCTTCATAACTTCTGCAGTGATACGGGCGACATGTGCCGGGGCAGGCGGTTCGCTTTCCAGCCTTCTGCCGACAAACATCGCGTTTTCGGGGGGAGTTTCGTCGCCGGAATATGTTGAGTTCGCGATGTCGAGCAGGACGCTCGGCTGCATAGACCGAAGCGGCGGGGGAGTTTTGAATTGGTCGGCGGACAGTGTCAATGGCCAGTCTGGCTGCAAGATGAACGACTCGGGCCCGCATCTCGTCTACACGATACTCGGCGAGCCCAAGCCGCCTTGGGCCAACGACTACGGCAATCAGAAGAACGCATGGACGAACGCGCTGGAGTTCGCGATCGTCAAGGCGGGCGCTCAGGGGAAAAACACGGACAAGGCTGCGCTCGCGGCGATTACGACATATCTGCACAGCGGGCACGGGCTGACGTACGACATCGGTGTTGCGACGAATGCAATTGCAGGGGCCGGGCGCCCGAAATATATGTCGAGCACTGCGGGCGTAATTGAGTTCAGGTTGACGGAGTACATGAACAAGTCATCTTTGAAGCACAACACAAGTGGAAATGTTGTCAACTGCTATGATCAGGCGGGCGGAGTAGCTACGCTCGCCCGTTTGTTTGGGGTGAATGCGCATTGTCGATTTATGATGCCATTTGGTTACATTAATCCTTTGAATCTCGTTGGAGAGGGAATGTGCAATAATCCCTTTTACCCTTTATACAACAACGAGAAACTTACAGGTGTTGACCTTGTGGAGCCGGAACGCTCTAGATTTCTGAATCATATGTTTGTCTCGTTGAGCGGAAAGGTGTTTGATGCCTGTGCTGGACCGCAGCTTGGCTCTCTAGACGAGGTGGGATATGTGTCTGTTGCCATTGATGTCTCGACGACAAGCGAAGCAAATGCTGCCGGGACAATAAGCAATATTTACACAACTTCTGTCCAGGTTGTCAAATAAACAGGAGGGAAATTAATGAGATTCACGCCAATGTTCACGATTCTGGCCGTCAGCGCGGTTCTCTTTGCCAATGACAAAACTATAGATCCGTTTGATGTTTGTCGCGAAAAGACGGTCGACCATTTTGCTTTGCGCAACAATGAAGCATTTCGCAAGGGAAGCCCCATGTTCACTCATAAACAGCAGAGATTTCTGCTGTTTGACTATGATGTGTCTGAGTTGCGCACTGAAGAGAATAAGTACTCCAGCGTCACCGAGTTTACCGTATGCACAAGAAGCGGGAAGCGTATTGTTAGTGGAATCCTGTGGGAGTCGTCTTTGCCTGGTGAGTCGGCGAATGCCATGTTACGGCAACACTTCACCACTTCAATGCCGCAGGATTTCATGCTTGGCAGACTTGGCGTATCAACAAACCTTGTCGGTGAATTTTGCATAGCCCGGGTTGGCGGCGGCAGGACGGAGCTGATCGAGGCGGATATGATTGGTAGTGATTTAATTCTCTTCGCCAGAAACGGAAAGGCGTTGTCGCTGTTTGGATCCCCCGAAAATGCTGCAGGATGCAGAGAGCTGGGTTTATACGGTGTCGCAGTTGCGTTTGACACGCTTCTTCGGGAGGCTAGCAGCCTTCCGCCCGGTTCAGGCATGGAGGATGCTGCGCTGCGTGTGAACGCAAAAGGCACTTCGGTAGAGGAAGGCAGGAAGAGGGCGTCAAAAGGGAATCGTGGAGGCGATGGTCATTGAGTCGTGGCTTCATTCCGACATGAAAGACATGGCGTATTTCTATGTGTACAAACTTTACGAACAACTCGTAACAAGAGGAGACATGCAATGAAAACAGCGTTTCGCATCTTTGCCGTCATTCCGTTGATGGCGATTTCGGCACAGCCGGATTTGACACTTTACAACGCGACCCGTAATGGGGCAAAGGTGAATATCTGTTTGCATGTTGTGGATTCCAATGGGAATCCTGTTCCGCAGGCCAGGTTGCGTGGCGGAATGCAAACGGGCGATAGTTTAAACGACTTTTCTTCGATAGAAGGCGCGACCAACACGAACGGTGACTACGTTGTTATTGGGAAGTGTACGCACAGACTTAGATGCGGCATTAGGAAACGCGGATACTATCCGTCTGAGTTCTCCATATCGTATCCTATCAAAGAAGCTATGCCACAGATAGCCGATGGGAAATGGTTGCCTTATGGAGAAAAACGAACTGTAGTACTTAAAGAAATACGAAATCCAGGAGAACTTAGCGCATTCCCTGATTCGCTACGCAGTTGCCGCATCCCGGAATTTAACAAATGGATTGGGTTTGACTTTGAATATGCCGACTGGGCTTATCCATATGGGAAAGGACGCAATTGTGATGTGCTGCTAAGGTTTTCTTCGGAAGAAAGAGGCATGCATGATTACAGATATGTTATGGATGTATCTTTTACGAATAATCCTTATGCCGGTGCATATCTGATGAAAGAGGACAAGTCCTCGAGATTGACAACGGAATATGAAGCCAATTCAAATGCAACATATCGAACATCATTTTCCTTTGTGAGCGAACAAAGTCCTGGTCAGCCGAGACACTGGGATTTTCTTGACAGCGACTCGTATTTAGTGTTTCGCACGCGTACACGTGTGGACGAACAAGGCCATTTAACAGGAGCACATTATGGGAAAATACTTGGACGATGGATGTCCGATACCGAGTTCATGATCTTGAGCGATGGGTGTTTTAATCCGATTGAAAACAATATCAATATTGAAGACGGCACTTCTCTACGTGCTGTTCTTCGCAATCTAAACAAAAAGCAGTAACTTTGCATGAAAACTCTTGGTTGTCTGTTATTGTTGGCGTCTTTGGCATTTGAAATGCTCGCCGAGGCGTTCCCTCGCAGTTCCGATCGACCAGGTCCGCGCCTGCAAAGAGTCCTTCACCGCCAAATACCTTTGATGCCGCGCCACGCTCAAGGCGAAGTTACGCAACGCAATCTCCGCGGCAAGTTTCGCGGCGGGGAGAAATCCGATTGTGAATGTACTTGATGGAAACATAGAGCTTTCCCCCGACGGATTGTCATACTGGCCTTCAGAGCGAATTGTCCAGCGACGTCGTCAATGGCATCATTCTGACATTTGCAATGTAGCCTTCTTTTATGTCAATTTCATATTCCACAAAATCGTAGCGGGAGAAAGCCAGTGAAAAAGACAATGCTAGTGTTCAACGTAGTGTTAGCATGTTACCTTGCAAGAGCCGACAGAGCATATCTGAGTATCTATGTCGAGGATGCAGTTAACCATGTTCCTTTGCCGGATGCAAAGATAGTTGCAAACTTTGAAGATGACATTGGATGGCGTGCTTGGTCTGAATCAGCTAATCCAGACATAGCAGAGGGATTCACGGACAAGCAAGGTTTTTGTCGGCTTTCAGGAAAGACAAACTGTGGCAGAAGTAGTATTTGGGTTGATAAGGCACCCAAAGGTTATTACGAAGCGGCACATGGCGGAAGAACGAAATATACAAGAAGATCGTTGTTGAGAATCTGGCAACCAGAGGATGTTGTCGTCACGGTAGCCCTTCAACGCGTGGCGCATCCCATTCCGTTATATGTCAATCGTGTCATATTGGACGGCCGACGCGAAAGTGTTGGAGGATTCGACGGAACCAACGCCGTGTTGAAGTTTGATTTTCTGGAAGGTGATTGGCTGCCTCCACACGGAGTAGGTAAATATTCGGATATGACGATCACAACGAAACTGGAAGTCGGCGAAGCATTGAACATATGGAGAAGTCACAAGACAACATTCTACGATTTCATTTCAGCGATTGAGTTTCCTGGCAAGGGGAATGGCCTTGTCGAAAAGTCTGTCAGAGGTTCCAACTGTGGCATAAGAGTCAGGACTGCGCCAGAGTCGGGCTATGTTTCCGAAAAGGTCATGCAATTTGGACGACGAAAGAAGAATACATCAGGGCCTGTAATATATCCTGAGTACTATACGGAAAGCAACGATGATTGCTGCTACTGCTTTCGTGTTAGGTCAAGATACGACGACAGGGGTAACCTTATTGAAGCGTATTATGGCAAGATATACGGCGATTTCAGATTCAGGGGGACGGACAAAAGCGGTTTCAATGGCGCGAGTTTCCTGTATTATCTGAACCCAACATCACTTGACCGCAATCTTGAATGGGACATGAAGAACAACCTTTGCACAAAGCCACTACGCATGGATTACGAACCGATTGGAGTGCGTTGGCCAGAACCATAACTGCATATGCTTGTCTTTAGACGTTGGCAAGTGCAGACTGGATTTCGTCAGCACCGTGATCTCATTGCGGCGATTGCGGCGATAATTCCCCATTTGTATAATGTCCCTATGGTGAAGCCCATCCCGTCCCGTCATCCGAAGTGCTGTCCGAGGCATACGCGCGGGCGACTACATGAAGAGCTCGATGCATCCAGAGACCCGCGAGGGGTTTCTTGCGGCAATAGACTACTACAACAAACACGAACCTGGCTATTGGCGTTACAGGCTGAATGTGTAAGCCGCTGACAATGCCGCCTGACCTCCGCGGCAGATTGCGCGGCAAATAACGCGGCAATTTGCAATTGTCAAAAGGTTCCCTTTGTAGGGAACCTTTTGACAATTGCAGTTGATAATTCCTGCCAAAATATGGTATACTACGCGGCATCAGGACAAAATGTACCCTTCAAAGGGGACAAAATGACATGCGACTATACGATAAACTTTGTGAACTGGCGATAGGAAACTACGGCCTTGTCACGACCGCCGAGGCGGAGGCATTGGGAATTCGGCGGAAGGACCTTGCTGAATGGGTGAAGCTCGGCCGCTTGACCAGACTTGGGCGCGGGGTCTATCGAATTGAGCATTATCTGCCCACTGAGTACAATCGATATGCCGAAGCGGTTGCGATAGTGGGGAAAGACGCTGCGCTTTGGGGGGAAAGCGTTCTTGCCATGCACAATCTGGCGATGGTTAACCCGCTGCGCGTTCGGGTCGCAGCAGAACGCAGAGTCCGCAGGGCGTTGCCGAAATGGATTGAACTGGTGAAGATGCCAAGTGGGGGCGAAGTGGACGTTTTCGAGGGGATAAGATGTCAGAACCTCGCCAAGGTCATCCTTGAATGTCGAGAAAAGCTGATGACGGAACGTCTGCGCGCCGCGATAGGCGACGCGACACGCAAGGGTCTGCTCCGCAGCAGCGAGGTGGAAATGCTCAATAAAGAGTTCTGAAGATGAAGCGTCCGAACACCTGTGTCAACCTCATCAAGGCCATAAACCAGATCGACCGGAGCGGCGATCCCGTGCGGTTGTCGCGGGCAATGGCGAATGTCGTCGTTGGTGCTCTCGTCGGTTGACGACGCAGTCGCGTGGGCGAATGAGCTCATAGCGAAAATCGACGCCGCCCGAGCCAACACCCCAGCCTCCAATCCTGTTAATCCTGTAAATCCTGTCCAAATCTCAAACCACGAACCACGAAAATGATCATCATAGCCAACGGAACGATAGTCGACGGCACCGGGATGGAGTCCTTCCCGGGCGATGTGGTAGTTGAAGGCGACCGTATCGCCGACGTCGTGCGCGGCGGCGTGGGGAACAAGGGCGGCGCCGAGGTGGTCGATGCGAGCGGGTGTCTGGTCACTCCAGGGTTCATCGACTCGCACGCACATTCGGACGCGTACCTGGTCCTCGAGCCCGACGCGCCCTCTAAGCTTGCGCAGGGCGTCACCACCGAGATCAACGGACAGTGCGGCGGCAGCGCCGCGCCGCGCTACGGCGAGGCGAGGCTCTCCTCCGACTGGGCGTCGCTCCTCGGCGAACGGCTCACCTGGCGGTCCTTTGCCGAGTACCGCGCGGCGGTGGAGTCCGCCAAGCCCGCCATCAACACCGCCGTGTTCGTGGGACACAACACGCTGCGCTCGTCGGCGATGGGATATGCCGCGCGGCCTGCGGAGCCGGACGAGCTCAAGCGGATGCAGCGGCTTCTGGAGGAATCGCTGGACGCGGGCGCGTGGGGGCTCACCACCGGGCTTATCTACCAGCCCGGGCGCTACTCGACGAACGAGGAGGTCGTCGCGCTCGCGAAGGCGGCGGCGGCGAAGGGAGGCTTCTACGCGACGCACATGCGCTCCGAGGGCGACGCGATTCTCGAGGCGATCGACGAAGTCCTCGACCTCGTCAGGGCGACCGGCATCCGCGCGGAGATCTCGCATCTCAAGACGAGCGGCGAGCGCAACTGGCACAAGATCGACGCGGTCCTCGGGCGCATCGACCGCGCCGTCGCGGACGGACTCCTCCTCGGCTCCGACCGCTACCCGTTCTGCGCCGCGGGGACTGACCTCGACATCGTGCTCCCGGACTGGGCGCAGGAAGGCGCGGCTCCGGCGGAGATGGCGCGGCTCGCGGACCCGGAGGCGCGTGCGCGCATCGTGGCGGAACTGAACGCCTCGCCGCGCGACTGGTCGCAGGTGATGATCGGCGGCGCCTGGCATCCCGAGACCAAGACGCTCTGCGGCAAAACGGTTGCGGAACTTTGCGACCCTTTGTGTCCTTTGTGGCAAAAAAACAAATCCTCGGCAATTTCCCCCGGTGAACTAATCTGCCGCATCCTCGAGCTTGACCGGTGCCGCACCGGCGCGTTCTTCTTCGGGATGAGCGAGGAGAACCTCGACAAGATCCTCTCGCGAGACTGGATCGTCCCCGGCTCGGACGCGTCGCTGCGCGCGCCGTGGGGTCCGCTCGGCGCCGACCATCCGCACCCGCGAGCCTACGGCACCATGCCGGAGTTCTACCGCCGGCTGCGGGCGCTCGGGGTGACGCGCGAGGCGGCGGTAGCGCGCATGACATCGGTGCCGGCGCGGCGGTTCGGGATCCGGGGGCGCGGGACAATCGAGCGCGGCGCTTTCGCGGACATCGCGGTCTGGAGCGAGTCGGAGTTCCGCTCCCCCGCCACCTACACCGAGCCGCACCGCTTCGCCGAGGGGATGCGGCATGTCCTCGTCAACGGCGCGGTCGCCACGCTGGGCGCAGCCGGGCGCCGCAACGCCGGGAGATTCCTCGAGCGATGAGGCTCTACGACACCCACTGCCATTTCGAGACGGCGTCCCCGGTGGAGATCGCCGCCATCCTGTCGCGCGCACGCGCGGCGGGCGTCGAGGCGGTGATGGCGGTCGGCGGGAGCCCGGCGCTCAACGCCGCGGCGGAGCTGGCGGCGGAGGTCGCCGCGTCCGGCGAAGGCATGCCGAAGGTCTGCTTCGCCACTGGCTTTGATCGAGATCAGGTCAACTCCCCCGGCCATCCACAATCTCAAAAACACTCCTCTGTTTCTCTGTGCCTCTGTGTGAATCCCGAACACCCCCCACGAGCAATAGGCGAGATCGGACTCGACTACCACTACTCGCCCGAGACGCGCGAAGCGCAGCGCAGGCTCTTCGCCGCGCAGCTCGAGGAGGCGGCAAAGCGCAGTCTGCCGGTGATCATCCATACCCGCGAGGCGGACGACGACACGCTCGCGCTGCTGCGCGAGGTTCCGTCCCGCGGCGTGATCCACTGCTACACCGGCACGCCCGAGGCGGCGAAGGAGTTCCTCGACCTCGGCTTCTACATTTCCTTCTCGGGCATCGTCACCTTCAGGCTGGCGGACAACGTGCGCGCCGCCGCGGCGGTCGTGCCCGACGACCGCATCCTGATCGAGACCGACTCGCCGTTTCTCGCGCCGGTGCCGCTGCGCGGCAAGGTGAACGAGCCGGCCTTCGTGCGCCACACCTGCGAATTCCTCGCGGCGCGGCGCGGCATGGCGGCGGACGACTTCGCGGCGTTGACCTTCGCCAATGCAGAAAGGGCGTTTGCATGAACCGGATCCTCTTCGAGCCTGACGAGATTGTCGACGGCGTCGCCACCGTCGGCGGCGTGCGCGCCGAACACATCCTCGGAGTCCTCCACGGCGAAATCGGCCAGCCGCTCAAGACCGGCGTCGTCGGCGGACTCGTCGGCACCTCCGAAATCGTCGCCGTCTCCGCGCCCGGCGAGGCGCCGCGCGTCTCCGTGCGCGTCTGCCACGATACGCCCGCGCCGGCGCCGTGGATCGACCTCGTGCTCGCGCCGCCGCGCCCGCGGGTGATGAAGCGGCTTCTGCCGCAGCTCGCCGCGCTCGGCGTCGGACGCATCGTGCTCGTCGGCGCGCGCAAGGTGGAGAAGGACTTCTGGGGCGCCACCCTGCTCAAGGAGGAGATCTACCGTCCGCTGCTCGTCGAGGGGTTGATGCAGTGCGGCGCCACCGTCCTGCCCGAGCCGCTGGTCCGCCGCAACTTCCGCCGCTTCCTCGACGAAGAGCTTGACGCGCTCTTCCCCAACAGCGACCGAATCGTGGCGCATCCCTGCGCCACACCTAACAAACCACGTCCCGCTAGCCACCCCTCTTCAGCCCCCAACACCTCTGTGCCTCTGTGCCTCTGTGTGAACCCCGGCACCAAACCACGTCCGCTCCTGGCCATCGGCCCCGAGGGCGGCTGGACCGACAACGAGGTCGAGCTCCTGGAAGCACACGGCTTCAGGCGCTTCTCCCTTGGTCCGCGGATCCTCCGCACCGACACCGCGGCAGTTGCGCTGATTGCGGTAATCGGGGCAAATTAGCCCACAACCAGTTCGCCGGTGGGGAAGCGGACGTGTCGCTTCGACTCGCGGTCGCCGATCAGCATCACCACCGAGAGTGCGCCGAGACGGCCTATGAACATGGCGACCATGATGACGCAGCGTCCGGCGAATGAGAGGCTCGGGGTGGTGTCGGCGACGGAGAGTCCGGTGGTGGTGACGGCGGAGACGGCCTCGAAGAAGAGGCGCTCCGGGGTGTCGGCGGACATGTCCTCGGTGATGAAGAGCGCGCCGGTGACGAGCACGATGAAGCCGACGAGGGCCATGAAGATGACGATCGACTCGCGCACTATCTCGGCCGGGACGATGCGGTGGTCGAGCGTGGTCTCCTGCTCGCCGCGGCACATCGCGAGCAGGGTGTAGACGAGCACGGCGAAGGTGGTCACCTTCATGCCGGCGGCGGCGGAGCCGGGCGCGCCGCCGACGAACATCAGCGCCTCGTAGACGAGGCGGGTGATGGGCCGGAGCGACTCGGTGGGGATGATGCAGAAGCCGCAGGTGCGCGGGGTGACGGCCTGGTAGAACGCCACCCACCAGCGCTGGGCGCCGTGGTAGGGGGCGAGCGCGCCGTTCCACTCCGCGACGAGGAAGAAGGCGAAGGCGAGCACGAGCAGGTAGGCGGTGAGGCGCAGGACGACGCGGGCGTGGAGCGAAAGCTTGCCGCGCGGGGCGCCGCGCCGGCGGCCGAGGAAGCAGGTGCAGAAGTTGTAGAGCACGAGGAACCCGATGCCGCCGAGGATCGTCTCCGCCGCGAGGATGAAGACGACCCAGGGGTCGCCGGCGAAGACGGCGATCGAGCCGGGGTCGACGCTGAAGCCGGCGTTGCAGAAGCTCATCGCGGAGTAGAAGATGCTGCGGTAGACGTCGCCGATGCGCAGGTAGAGGAGCACCGCGCCGATTCCCTCGACGGCGAGCATCGAGCCGACGGTCCAGCAGATCAGCCCCTTGAGGCCCTGGATCTGGGCGACGCCGTAGGCGTTCATGAGCGAGAACTCGCGGGCGAGCGATAGGCGGCGTCCAATCGCGATGAGGAGGAATGTGCCGCAGGTCATGAGGCCGAGGCAGCCGACCTCGACGAGGACGAGCAGCACGATCTGGCCGGTGCGGGAGAACTCCGCGGCGATGTCCACCACGGTAAGGCCAGTCACGCAGACCGCCGAGCAGGCAGTGAAGAGCGAGACCACCGGGTCTCCCCAGGCGCCGTCGGCGCGGGAGAACGGGGCGGCCAGCACGACCGCGCCGACGAAGATCAGCGCGAGGAAGCCGAGCGCTACCGAGACGCGTCCCTTCACCGCCTAAACCTCCCCTTCTCGCGCAGCCACACCGCCCAGATCGAGATCTCGTAGAGGAGGCAGAGCGGGACCGCCATCACCACCTGGCTCATCGGGTCCGGCGGCGTCAGGAACATCGACAGCACGAAGGCGACGACGATGGCGATGCGGCGCTTCTCGCGGAGCGCCTGCGAGGTGACCATGCCGAAGCAGCCCAGGACGAAGATGATGAGCGGCATCTGGAAGACGAGGCCAAACGCGACGATGAGCTTGAGGACGATCGGGATGTAGGTGTCGATGGTGATGATCTGCTGCTCGATGCCCATCCAGCGGCCGATCTGGCGGAAGGCGACGACGACGAGCGGGAGGGTCTTGCCGTAGGCGAGCACGGCGCCGGCGAGGAAGAGAGCGGTGCCGAAGCTGATGCCGCAGAGGATGACGAGCTTCTCGCGGTTGGTGAGCGCGGGGAAGACGAACCGGAGGACGGCGAAGGAGACGAGCGGGAAGCTGAGGACGGTGCCGCCCCAGGCGGCGATGGACATCCAGACATCGAACGGCGCGGTCATGCCCACGACCTGGAGAAGGTCCTTGAACTCGGCGGCGGGCGCCTTCAGGAGCTCGAGGATCTGCGGCGCGAAGACGCCGGCCACGACGACGCCGCACGCCCAGGAGACCGCGGCGAAGACAAGCATGTCCCGGAGCGCCAGGAGGTGCTCGAGCAGCGGGCGCGGAGGGTCGTTGCGCTCGTCGGGCTTGGCGATGAGGTCAATTGCCATCGGGTGACGCGGTGTTGTCGACGGGATTTACAGGATTGACAGGATTGTCGGGGCTGGGGGGACTTGGAGGAATGGGATCCGGGATGCGGAACATGTCCTCGGCGGCGTTCGTCACTTCGTTGGCGGCGTTCTCGACCTCGCGCGCGGCGTCGCGCACGGAGTTGGCGAGCTCGGTGTCCATGTCGAGGATCTGGCGCTTGAAGCTGTCGGCGGCGCGGCGGAACTTGGCGTAGTACTGGCCGAACTTCCGCGCGGCGGACGGCAGGCGCTTCGGGCCCACGACGACAAGAACGACGGCGAGCAGCACAAACCACTCGCCGAAGCCGACGCCGTCAAAGATGATGGCCAGCGCCATTCAGGGCCCAGCCTACTTCTTCTGGGTCGTGTCGTAGATCCCGAACTCGGCGCGGCGGTTCAGCGCCCAGGCGCTCTCGTCGTGGCCTTCGGCGGCCGGGCGCTCCTCGCCGTAGCTGCGGGTCTGGATGCGGCTCTCGGCGATGCCGTTCTGCACCAGGTAGTTGCGCACGATGATCGCGCGGTTCTCGCCGAGGGTCATGTTGTACTCGTTGGAGCCGCGCTCGTCGCAGTTGCCCTCGACGAGGACAACGCGCTCGGGCTTGGCCTTGAGGTGCTCCGCGACGAGGTCCACCTTGCCGAGCTCGCCCTGGGGGATCACCGTGGAGTCGAAGCCGAAGTAGACGGCCGCGAAGTCGACGTCGGTGCACTTCGCGTAGAGGTCGTCGAACTTCGCCTCGGAGAGGGAGTCCAGCGAGCCCTCGTCGGCATTGATGTCGGCAGAAGTAGAGATGTCGCTGGCATTCGCCTTGCCATCGCCGGGAACGCCGCCCTTGGCGGCCTTGTCGTACTTGCAGCCGGCCATGCAGAGAGCTGCGGCCAGAACCACCGTCATCGTCGAGAACTTCATTTTGTTTTTCTCCTGTTTTTTTCCTTTGAAATCTGTTGGGGTTGACTATGGGGCGTATTATACCATAAAAAAACGCCGCGGGGCAATACCCCCGCGGACGTTTTTTCACGAGCTCGCCGTTTTTACTTGGCGATGACGCGGACCATCTCGAGGACCTTGTTCGAGTAGCCCCACTCGTTGTCGTACCACGAGCAGACCTTGACGAACGTGGGGTCGAGCTGGATGCCGGCCTTGACGTCGAAGATCGAGGTGCGGGCGTCGCCGCGGAAGTCGGTGGAGACGACCGCCTCGTCGGTGTAGCCGAGGATGCCCTTGAGCTCGCCCTCGCTGGCCTTCTTCATCGCCGCGCAGATGTCCTCGTAGGTCGCGGCCTTCTCGAGCTCGACGGTGAGGTCGACGAACGAGACGTCGGAGGTCGGGACGCGCACGGACATGCCGGTGAGCTTGCCGTTGAGCTCGGGCAGGACCTTGCCGACGGCCTTAGCCGCGCCGGTCGAGGGACGGGATCATGTTCTCGAGGATGCCGCGGCCGCCGCGCCAGTCCTTCTTGGACGGGCCGTCGACGGTCTTCTGCGTCGCGGTGGCGGCGTGGATCGTGGTCATCAGGCCGCGCTTGATGCCGAAGGCGTCGTTGAGGACCTTCGAGATCGGGGCGAGGCAGTTGGTGGTGCACGAGGCGTTGGAGATGATGTCCTGGCCCTTGTAGGTCTTGTCGTTCACGCCGTAGACGAACATCGGGGTCGCGTCCTTCGAGGGGGCGGACATGATGACCTTCTTGGCGCCGGCGGTGATGTGGGCGCGGGCCTTCTCGTCGGTGAGGAAGAGGCCGGTCGACTCGACCACGACCTCGGCGCCGACTTCGTTCCACTTGAGGGCCGCGGGATCCTTCTCCGCGGTGAGGCGGATCGACTTGCCGTCGACCGTCATCGTGGTGCCGTCGACCTTGATGTCGTGGTCGAACTTGCCGTGGACGGAGTCGTACTTGAGCATGTACGCGAGATAGTCGGGATCGAGCAGGTCGTTGATGCCGACGACCTCGATGTCGTTCGCGAAGTTCTCGACTGCCGCGCGGAAGACCATGCGGCCGATGCGGCCGAAGCCGTTGATGCCAACCTTGATAGCCATTTTTTACCTTTTCTTTCTTTTTTTTGTCCGCGCAGGAACCCCTCCCGACGGCGATATTGGGTGTGTATTATACGCTTTTTGCCCCTCGCTTGTCAATGGGGGCGGCGCTACCTGGTCTCGGGGAGGCGCTGCTCCTCGTGCTCGCGGATCAGGAGCGAGGGGTTCTCGCGCAGGCGCTCCACGAGGTCGCGCACCGCGGCGGCGGTGCCGGAGAGGTTGCCGATGATCCGCTCGGCGTCGGAGCGGCTCGCCTCGAGCGTGGCCTTCACGCCGTCAGAGAGGCGCGCGAGCGACTCGACCGACGCGCTCACGTTGCTCCAGACGCCGGCGATGTCCATGCGGTTGATCTGGTCCATCACCCTGGTGGCGGAGTCTGAAAAGTTGTCGATGAACGACGGCTTCGGCGGGATGTAGGCGTACTCCGGGGTCCAGCTCGGCTGGATCGCGGGGAAGTCCGGCGCGGCGTCCAGCTCGATGCGCGAGAGCCCGGTGACGCCGCTCGCGGAGACGGTGGCGCGGATGCCGACGGACTCGACCATGTAGCCGAGCGCCTCGTCCGCGCTGACGCCCTCGTCCTCGTAGGCGGTCAGCCTGGAGCGCGGGAAGCCCATCTTGATGTAGACGCGCAGGTTGTCGTCGCCGCGGACGTGGTACTTGTTGCCGACGAACGAGATCTCCTTGACCTCGCCGATCTTGACGCCGCGGAAGTTGACCGCGCTGCCGATCGACAGCCCGCTCACCGAGCGGTCGAAGCACGTCTCGGCGTAGACGAGGTCGCCGTTGCCGCGGACGCCGCCGAAGTAGAACAGCGACCCGGCGACGGCGACGATGCCGGCGACTACGATGAAGCCGATCTTGGTATACGAGGTCTTGCCTTCACTTGCCATCTGACTCTCCCCTGTTGAAGAACCTGCGGACGAATGGATCGTCCGACGAATCGCGCAGCTCCGCCGGGACGCCGAGGGCGACCATCGCCCGCCGGGACTTGTCGAACATCGCCGCACGGTCGGCGATCTTGAAGATCGATGCGAGCTCGTGGGACACCACCACGAAGGTCATGCCCTTCTCCGCGCGCAGCCTGAGTATGAGGTCGTCGAGCGACGACGAGGTGATCGGGTCGAGGCCGGCGCTCGGCTCGTCGAGGAACACCACCTCGGGGTCGAGCGCCATCGCCCGCGCGATCGCGACGCGCTTGCACATGCCGCCGGAGATCTCCGAGGGCATGAGGTTGGCGGCGTCCGCGAGCTCGACGTCGCGCAGCAGCCCCATCGCGCGCTCGCGCCGCTCGGCGCGGGAGAGGCGCGTGAACTCCTCGAGCGGCAGCATGACGTTCTCGAGGCAGGTCATGGAGCCGAAGAGCGCGCCCGACTGGTACATGACGCCGATCCGCCGGCAGAGCCCCTCGCGCGTCGCGGCAGTCCACTCGAGCCCCGCCACGGTCAAGGTGCCGGCGAGCACCGGGTTGAGGCCGATAATGTGCTTGAGGATGGTGGACTTGCCGCAGCCCGAGCCGCCGAGCAGGATGAAGATCTCGCCCGGCGCAATGTCGAAGCTCACGTCGGCGAGGATCGTCGCGCCCGGGTAGCCGGCGTCGACGTGCGAGAGCGAGACTATCGGACCTTCCGCCACCGTCACACCCCCCATATCCACGCCAGCACCGCGATGAGACCGTCGCCGACCGCGATCGCCACGATCGACCACACCACCGCCGCGGTCGCCGCCGCGCCCACGCCGTCCGAAGTGGTCGGCGCGCGCATGCCCGCGCAGCAGCCGATGAGGCCGACCACCAGGCCGAAGAGGACGCCCTTGGCGAGGCCGAAGACGATCATGAAGGCGGTGGAGGTGGCGGTGACGTGCTGCCAGAAGACCTGCGTCGGGATGCCCATCGTCGAAAGCACCAGCGCGCCGCCGACGAGTCCGGCGAGCTCGTGGAAGATGGTGAGCGGCGGCATCGCCAGCGCCGCGGCGACGATGCGCGGCATCACCAGGAAGCGCACCGGCGGCAGGCCCATCGTGGTCAGCGCGTTCAGCTCCTCGTTCGCCTTCATCGTGCCGATCTCCGCGGCGAAGGCGCTGCCGGTGCGGCCGGCGAGGATGATCGCGGTCACGACCGGGCCGAGCTCCCGGAAGAGCGCGATCGCCAGCATGTCGGAGACGTAGATCTCCACCCCGAACATCTTCAGCGCCGCGGCGCACTGGAAGGCGAGGATCACCCCGAGCAGGAAGCCGACGCCGGAGACTACCGCGAGCCCGTCGTAGGCCGCGCGCTGGAACGCCAGCAGCGAGTCGCCCAGGCGGAAGCGCCGCGGATGGAACACCATCCCCGCCGCGCACGCGCACGTCTCGCCGATGAAGTCCAGCGTGCCCATCGCCTACAGCGCCGCAAGCGCCTCCGCCATCGCCGCGTCGAAGGCGGACGAGAACGCCGCCGTGTATCTGCCGTCCGCCGCGTCGGCGACGCCGACGCCGGTCGCACGCCCGACGATCTCCCGCGAGGCGTCGAGCAGCGTGAGCGATACCGACACCTCGGCGAAGCGGCGGTCCTTCTCGCGGCAGTCGAGCCGGAGGCGGTTCACCGCGACCTCGACGATGCCGTCCACCACCGTGGACGAGCTCGGCTCCACCACCGCCTTGAAGCGGCCGGAAGCGGCAAGCGCGTCGAGCACCGGGCCCTTCAGGAGCTGCGGCGGCGACGCGGCGAAGGCGTTGAACGAGTCGAAGGCGAGCGAACCGTCGGGCCGGGCCACCACTAAGCGGCGCCCGTCGTAGGGCGAGCGCACCGCGACGTAGGAGATGCGGACGGTGCCGTACTTCGGCTTGGCGGACTCGGACGCCTTCGCCGCGCTCTCGACCGTCCACTCGGTCACGTTCGGGAGGTGGGCGGTGAAGCAGCCGGCGAGCGCCAGTATCGGCAGAGAGAGGAAAAGTGCTTTCATAAATGCGAATTATACCAAAATCGGACCGCCGCCGCCTACCCCCCGTTCAGTTGACGGTGGGGATCGGCGAGCGCTTGCGCCGGCCATAGAGCAGCATCGAGCAAAAGACCGCAATGGCCAGGAGCGGCTGATAATATAGGCTCGAGAGCAGCGATACGGTGTCGACGGACATGTCGAGCCCCTTCGCGACGCCCATGGCGATGAGAATCTGCGCGCCGTAGGGTATGATTCCCTGCACTACGCAGGAGGCGGTGTCGAGGACCGATGCGACGCGAACTGGCGCCGCGCCGAACTTGTCGGCGCATTCCTTCGCGATGGGACCGGCGATCACGATTGCGACCGTGTTGTTGGCGGTGAAGCAGTTGATGGCCGCCACCAGGAGAAAGACGCCGAACTCGCAGGAACGCGGACCTAGGATCACCTTGGATATCCTGTCGGTGAGCCACACGATTCCGCCGTTGGCCTGCACCGACTTGAAAAGCCCTCCCGCGAGGAGCGCGACGATCAGCGTCTCGCCCATTCCCAATGTCCCCTTGCCAAGGAGATCCATGATGTCGAAGAACGCAAAGCGCCCGAGCACGCCTCCGATGACCGCCGACAGCAAGGTCCCCGAGAAGAGCAGCGCCATCACGTTGAATCCCGCCAGCGCAAGCGCGAGCACGAAGACATAGGGCAGGACCAGGACGACGTGCCGCCATGCTATGGCCGGCGTCTCGACCGCTCCCGCGGCAGAGCCGGAGGCCGCATAGAGGAAGAGCGCGACCAGCGCCGCGGGCGCCGCGATCAGGCCGTTGGCGAGGAACTTGTCCTTCATCCTCACTCCCTGAGTCCGCGTAGCGGCGATCGTCGTGTCGGAGATCATGGACATGTTGTCGCCGAACATGGCGCCGCCGATCACGGCGCCCATGAGAAGCGCGGGGTCGAGACCAAGCGGATCGACAAATCCCAGCGCGATCGGCGTCACCGCCGCTATGGTGCCGCAGGAAGTGCCGATGGCCAGCGAGATGAGGCACGAGACGAGGAACACCCCCGCCACCATGAGGCGGGTCGGCACAAACGCCTGCGCAATCGTGACGGCGGCGTCGACGGCGCCCGCCCCCTTCGCTATCGTCGCGAACGCCCCAGCCAGTATGAAGATGAGGCACATGATCATTATGTTGGGCTCGCCCATTCCCCTCGCGTAAATTTCGACCTTCTCGTCGAGCTTGCGGCGCCCGATGAGTATGGACACCGCCGAGGCCACGAGAAACGCGATGGGCATCGAGACCTTGTACCAGGGCATTTCATAGCCGAGGTGGGACGCGAAAAGCGACAGCCCCACGTAAAACGCGGCAAACACCGCGAAAGGCACCAGCGCAAGGCCGCTCGGACGCGGCGCATTTGTTTCCTTGTTCATAAGTTCCCTGCTTTCTTCTTCCAGAGGAGTGCGGACGAAATCCTGCGCCGCTTTCTCAGCCGAAGACCCACTTTTTCTGCAGGCGGTAGGAGAGGATGAAGAGCGCGGACTCCACCACTACCTTCACCACCGTGACCGAGGCGCCGCGCACGTCGAGCAACGCCGAGAGCGTCGCCGTGAGCACGTACGAAAGCGCCGCGATGAGCAGCACCAGCGCCCAGTACCTGACGAACGAGCCTGCGAACGAAGTGCGGCTGCGGAAGACGAAGGAGCGGTTGCAGACGTAGTTGAGCGTGGCCGAGACGGCGCGCGCCACCGCGAGCGAGATGAGGATCTCCCAGCGGCGAAGCATCCCCGTCCGCTGCAGGGCGAACATCGCGACGGCGAAGACGAGGTTGTCGGCGAGGAACCCGGCGACGCTCGACGCCGAGAAGCGCAGCAGCCGCGCCACCGAGTCGCCGAACAGCCCCTTGTACACGCGGTACGAGTCGACAATCGGGCGGAAGTGCGACGACCGGTTGCTCGCGATGTAGATCGTCCTGATCGGCACCTGGTGGAGCGCCTCGCCGTCGCCGGACAGCCGGCCGAAGAGCCGCATCTCGTACTCGTAGCGCTCGCCAGGGATCTCGAGGAGCGCGGGGCACATCCGGAGCGGGAAGGCCCTGAGGCCGGTCTGGGTGTCCTCGATCCCGAAGCCGTAGATGAGCCGCACGAGGAAGGCGGTGAGCACGTTGCCGAAGCGGCTCCTGAGCGGCACCCCGGCCGACTTGAAGTCCCTCACTCCGAACGCGCAGCCGTCGTTCGCGATCGCGGCCTCCGCGACCCGCCGCGCGTCCTCGGGCGAGTGCTGTCCGTCGCCGTCGACGAACACCACCGCGCCGGCGGAGGGGCGGTTCGCGAGCACCCACTCGATCGCCGTCTTCATCGCCCTGCCCTTGCCGCGGTTGACCTCGTGCGCAAGCAGCACGACGGAAGGCGGCAGGAGGCCGAAGCGCTCCCGGTCCTCCACGCTGCCGTCGTCGACCACCACCACGCCGGCGAACTCTCCGAGCAGCCCCTCGCAGAGCGCGACGAGGCCGGGCTCGGGATTGAACACCGGAACTATGGCGATAGCGTCGGTCATGGACTGGCGTCGAATGAGTTGAAGAGGTTCATCGCCTGCTCCACGCCCTGGCCCACCACCGCCACCACCGCCTTCGCGGCGGCGGCGACTGCCGCGTCGGCGATCTGCCGCGAGGCCGGGTCGAACTTGCCGAGCACGTGCGCGACGACGTTGGCGCGGTCCTTGCCGACCCCGATCTTGACGCGCACGAAGTCCTGCGTCCCCAGCCGCTCGATGACGTTGCGCACGCCGTTGTGGCCGCCGCAGCTGCCACCGCGGCGGATGCGCAGGCGCCCGAGCGCGAGGTCGATGTCGTCGTGGACCACAATCAGGTCCGCCGGCGCGGCGTTGCGGTACTTCACCACCGTCGCCACCGCATCGCCGGAGAGGTTCATGTAGGTCTGCGGCTTGACGAGGATGCACGGCTCGGCGCCGATCCGCACCGGCGCCCAGAGGCACCGGTACTGGCGCTTCTCCTCCCACGCGCCGCCGAGTTCCGCGGCAATCGCGTCCACCGCCTCGAAGCCGACAGAGTGCGGCGTGGAGGCGTACTCCGCGCCTGGATTGCCTAGACCTGCGATTATCTTCAAAAGTAATCTCCCATTTGCCGTATTGATTGTGTATTATACCATATTCATGATTCGTGATTCGTGGCCTGTGGTTCCTTCTGCCGCGAATATGGTATAATACGCGCACCCAAGCGATGGAAAAGGCGCTGGAGACATTTAGGAAACGCTTCGCACCCCCCGGGCTGAAACCGGGAGGCTCCGTCGCCATACCCTCGCTCACCGGCTCCGCCGACGCCTTCCTCTCCCTCGCGCTCGCCGCGGAGCCGCGCGTCGTGCTGGCGGTCGTCCCCGGCCTCCCCGACGCCGACCGGCTCCTCGCCGACCTCGGCGTAATCTGCAATTCGCTGCCGGCGTCGCGCGGCAAATGGCGCAAGGCGCGGGTCCTCGAGTTCCCGGTGCCGGGCGCGGACGACCGCGCCGCGTTCGCGCTGCGGCTCAAGACCGCCGCGGCGCTCGGCGCCTGGGCGACGATGCCGTATCCATGCGTCGTTGTCGCCCCGGCCGCCGCGGTCGCCGCGCCGCTGCCCGCGCGCGCGCCGGAGCCGCTGAGGCTCGCGGCCGGAGCCGCGGCTTCGTTCGGCGACTTCGCCGCGCGCCTCGCCGCGCTCGGCTATTCAAGGGTGCCGCAGGTCGCGCAGGAAGGCGACTACTCCGTGCGCGGCGGCATCATCGACGCCTGGTCGCCCGGCGAGGAGCTGCCGGTCCGGGCCGAGTTCTTCGGCGACGAGCTCGAGGGGCTGCGGGCGTTCTCCCCCGCCACCCAGGTGTCGGTCGAAGCGGTCGCCGAAGCCGAGTTCATGCCGGTGGCGGAAAGCGGCGGCGCGCAGCCTGCGGACCGCGGCTCGCTGGTCGCGGACCGGCTCCCGGACGGCGCGGCGGTGATTGCGTTCGAGCACAACGAATACCCGGCCCTCCTGCCGCGGCTCGCCGGCAAAGACAGCCACCACGCCATCGTCTTCACCGGCGACCCCGCGCCGCGCGGCACGCCCACCTTCCCCTTCCAGACCGTGCCGCTGCCCGGCTTCGCGGAGCTCGGCGCGGACGCCGCGCGGCATCCGGAGCTCTTCGAGCAGTCGCGCGCCCGGCTGGAGCGGCACCTCGCCGCGGCGGAGGATCGCGGCGCGCTGGTGGCGCGGGCCGACGGGCTCTCCGGCGGCTTCGAGCTGCCGGCCGCGGAAGGCGGCAAGGCCGTCCTCGCGGTCTCCAAGGCCGACCGCGTGTTCGCGCGCCGCTCCGCGCCGCCGCCGCGCCGCGCCGCCGGCAACGCCGGCGCGAGGCTGACCGACTTCGAGGACCTCGAGCTGGGCGAGTACGTGGTGCACGTCGACTACGGCGTCGGGCGCTTCGTGGGGTCGTCGGAGATCACCGTCAACGGCAGGCGCAGCGAGGTGTTCACCATCGAGTACGCCGACGGCGGCAAGCTGCACGTGCCGGCGGCGCACGCGCACCTCCTCTCGCGCTACGTCGGCGTGCGCGGCGAGGAGGTGAGGCTCCACCGGCTGGACGGCAGGCGCTGGGAGAAGGACAAGCGCGAGGCGCAGCGGGCGGTGACCGACCTCGCCGCCGCCCTGCTCGAGACCCAGGCGAAGCGCGACCTGACGCCGGGCTTCGCCTACGACGTCGAGTGCGACGGGCTCGACGCGTTCGAGGCGGCCTTCCCCTACGAAGAGACGCCGGACCAGGCCGAGGCGATCGCGGCGGTCAAGCGCGACCTCGCCTCGACCAAGCCGATGGACCGCCTCGTCTGCGGCGACGCCGGCTACGGCAAGACCGAGGTGGCGATGCGCGCGGCCTACATCGCGGCGATGAACGGCAAGCAGGTGGCCGTGCTCGCGCCCACCACCGTGCTCGCGGAGCAGCACTTCGAGACCTTCACCTCGCGCTTCGACGGAACGCCGGTGCGCATCGAGTCGCTCTCGCGCTTCCAGGGCCCCGAGACCCGCCGCGGCACCTTCCAGCGGCTCGCCGCCGGCACCTGCGACATCGTGATCGGCACCCACGCGCTGCTCTCCGACCGGACGGTCTTCCGCGACCTGGGGCTCATCGTGATCGACGAGGAGCAGCGCTTCGGCGTCAGGCACAAGGAGTTCCTCAAGCGCCTCCGCGCGACGGCGGACGTGCTGACGCTCTCGGCGACCCCGATCCCCCGCACGCTCTACCTCTCGATGACCGGCGCGCGCGACCTCTCGCTCCTCCGTTCGCCGCCGCGCGAGCGGGTGGCGGTGGAGACGAAGGTGGAGCGCGACTCCGACGCCGCGGTGTCCGCCGCCATCTCCGCCGAGCTCGCGCGCGGCGGGCAGGTCTACTACCTCCACAACCGCGTCTCCACCATCCACCTCGCCGAGCGGCGGATCCGCGCGGCGGTGCCGAAGGCGCGCGTCGTCGTCGCCCACGGCCGCATGGACGCGCGCGAGCTCGCCGCGAAGATGCGCGACTTCGAGCGCGGCAAGTTCGACGTTCTCCTCTCGACGACGATCGTCGAGTCCGGCCTCGACATCCCCCGCGCGAACACGATCATCGTCGAGCGCGCCGACGCCTTCGGCCTCGCCGACCTCTACCAGCTGCGCGGACGCGTCGGGCGCTCGTCGCGCCAGGGCTACGCCTACCTGATGATCCCCGCCTCCGGCGACATCGACTCCGACGCGCGCGAGCGCCTCGCCGCGCTCCGCCGCCACGGCGGGCTCGGGGCCGGCTTCAACCTGGCGGTGCGCGACCTGGAGCTGCGCGGCGCCGGCAACCTCCTCGGCTCGCAGCAGTCCGGGCACATCGCCGCGGTCGGCTTCGGGCTCTACTGCCAGCTCCTGCAGCGCACCATCGCGCTGATGAAGGGCGAGAAGGCGAAGGAGACGGTGGACGTGAAGCTAAACCTCGACTTCGTCCAGCCGCGCATCCCCTACGACTACATCGAGGAGGACGCGCAGCGGCTCGCGCTCCTCCGCCGCTTCGCCGAGGCGCAGGACCTGAAGACGATCGCGGCGCTGAAGCTGGAGATGAAGGACCGGTTCGGGCCGCTGCCGCGCGAGGCGGAGGAGTTCGCGGACGTCGCGGCTCTGCGGGTGCGCTGCGCGCGCGCCGGCATCTCGAACCTGGACGTGCGGGACGGGCGCGCGGTCTTCTACCGCGCCGGCTCGCGCGAGATCGCCTTCGTGGAGTTCCTCAAGGGCGGCACCTTCAAGGCGAAGATCGCGGAGCTGAACCGCCGCCTTGCCTCATGAGGCCGCCCCGCTTCGCCACGATGTAGGTGCAGACGTTGTCGCCCGTCACGTTGCAGCAGGTCTCGAACATGTCGAGGACCGGGTTGATCCCGAGGCAGAGCGCCACCACCATCGCCACCTGGTCGGACGGCAGGCCCATGTTCTCGAGCACCATGAAGAGCAGGAACACCGAACCGCCGGGGATGCCGCCCGCGCCGACCGAGGCGAAGACGATCGACACGCAGAGGGTGGCGATCTCCACCACGCCGAGGTCGTGGCCGAACATGTTCGCCGCCAGGATCACGAAGACCGGAAGGTGCACGCAGACGCCGTCCATGTTGATCGTCGCCCCCATCGGCAGCGAGAAGGACGAGAGCGTGCGGTCGACGCCGAGCGCGTCCGCCGCCTTGAACGACACCGGCAGCGTGGCCGCCGAGGAGCGGGTCACGAAGGCGGTGAGCATCGGCTCGCGCAGGCGCAGGAGCACCTTGTACGGGTTCTCGCGGCAGAAGATCGCGATCGCGAGCGGATAGACGACTACGATCATCGCCACCACCCCCACCACCACGCAGAGCGTGATCTTCGCGTAGGGGCCGAAGAGCAGCACCCCGTTCTCGGCGAAGTTGACGAGCGAAAGCGCGAACACGCCGATCGGGAAGTAGTGGATCACGCAGTCGATGAGCTTGAACGCCACCTTCTGGGCGCCGTCGCAGCAGGCGACCAGAGTCTCCACCGAGTTCCGGGTGCGCGCGTCGAGTCCGGCGGAGTCCAGCAGCCAGCGGGCGCAGAGCCCGAAGCCGATCGAGAAGACGATGATCGGCAGGAACTGCCCGCTCGCGAGCGCCGCGAACGGATTCTGGAAGAGCCCCACGAAGAACGCGCCGAACGTGCCGCCGGTGGACTTCGCGGCCATCCCCTCGACGCCGCCCATGTAGCCGCTCGCGACCGACTTCGCCGACGCCATCGACGGATCGAGCGCGTAGGCGAGCGCAACTCCGAACACCGTGGCCAGGATCGAGGTGACGAAGTACCACGCGAGCACGCTCGCGCCCACCCGCCCCGACCGCTTCAGCGGCAGCGACGCCGCGCCGAGGATCAGCGAGAAGAGGATTATCGGGTAGACCACCATCTTGAGCATCGCCACCAGCACGTTGCCGAACGGGGCGACGAAAGGCACCACCTTCTTGACGGCCTCGGGCCCTCCGAACCTGCTTATCAGCAGACCCGCCACCGTGCCCAGCAGAAACCCGATCATGATCTTGACGACCAGCGACACCTTCTTCTTGTGCATTTCGCCTCCTCTTGTTGAATGCATGGCCTGGATATGCACCAGGCACCACATACATTTGAGTGCATTATACCATAAATCCCGCCTTTGTGGTATAATGCACTTCATGAAAACGAAATTCTCCGCCATAAAGATCGCCTTTTCCGCGGTTACCGTCGTTTCGTCGCTCGCCGCGGCGGCGCGGGAGCCCAACTACGACGAGGGGAAGGTCGCCCCCTACACCCTCGAGGACCCGCTCACGTTCGCCGACGGACGCAAGGTCGCAGGCGCCGCGGACTGGCCCGCGCGCCGACAGGAGATCGTCGACATCTTCTCGCGCGAGATGTACGGCCAGCCGCCGCCGGCGCCGGAGGCGGTGGTGACCGAGCTGAAGGAGGAGGGCCCGACCCTCGCCGGCCTCGCCATCCGCCGCCAGTACCGGATGTGGTTCCGGCGCGACCGCTCCGGCCCCTTCGTCGACTGGCTGCTCGTCCTCCCCAACCGCATCGCCGGCAACGAGCCGAAGGTCGCCGACGAACACGTCGTCTGCGAGAACCAGGACAAGGCGCCGGTGGTGCTGATGCTCAACTACCGCGGCAACCACGCGGTGCTGAACGACCCCGAGGTGCCGATGCCAGACGGCGGCTGGTTCCGCGACGAGCCGAAGGACATGGGCCGCGACAACGGCCCGCGCGAGGAGAACCGCGGCTTCGGCCGCGACTCGCGCTCGCGCACCACCGTCCCCGCCGACTTCGTCGTCGCCCGCGGCTACGCGCTCCTGACCGCCTGCTACGCCCAGGTCTCGCCGGACGCCGAGGCGTGCTTCAAACTCCCGCCGGACTTCGCCTACACCCGGATCTTCGAGCTCTGGCCGAAGCGCGACCCGAAGCGGAGCGACAACACCACGGCCCTCGGGGCGTGGGCGTGGACGCTCTCGCGCGGACTCGACCTCGCCGAGCGCATCGCCGAGATCGACGCGAAGCGGTGCGTCGTGACCGGATCCTCTCGCCTCGCGAAGTCCGCCCTGCTCGCCGCCTCGCGCGACGAGCGCTTCGCCGTGTGCGTCCCCAACCAGACCGGCGGCGGCGGCTGTCCGCTCGCCAAGCGCGACTTCGGCGAGAACGTCTCCACCGAGATGCAGATGTTCCCTCACTGGTACTGCGCGGCCTACGCGAAGTACATCGACAACGAGCAGGCTATGCCCTTCGACCAGCACCTGCTCCTCGCGTCGATCGCGCCGCGCGCGCTGCTCGTGGAGGGCTTCAACAGCGAATGGTTCGACACCAGGGGTGAGTACCTCGCCTGCCGCGCCGCGTCGCCGGCGTGGAAAATGCTCTGCGGCAAGGGTCTGCCGGAGGGCGACTTCCCGCCGAACTACTCGACCGCGCTGATCGGCGAGCGCCTCGGCTACGTCCGCCGCGGCGGCGCCCACGGCATCTCCGGTCACGACTGGAAGTGGATGCTCGACTTCGCCGACCGCGTCCTCGGCCGATAGTCTCCACGGGAATCTGTTTTGTTTTAGCCACAAAGAACACAAAGATCGCAAAGTGCCGCGCAAGGTGCCGCGTCAGCGGCGTTTCGCAGTTGTTCTTTTCGTGGACTTTTTCTTGCGGGAGCCATTCGAATCTTCCTCTGGCTCCGGCGGCTCTGGCTTGGGGAATTCGGCCAGCGTGGCCTGCGCATGCTCGATCAGCTTGTGAACCCCCTCCTTGAAGGTGCATTTCAGCTCGTCCGCGTATCTGCGAATCTCCAGCAGGTCGTCTCTGAACAGACAAGTCTGGCTGATCTCACGCTTGAGGTCCTCTGGTCTGACCACATCCGCCCATGACCAGTAGGGGAGCTGCTGCGGCCATGCCACGCCGTTCTGCCACAGCCGGTTGGAAATTTCGTCCATCGCATCGCGGTAGCCGAGCCACCCCTCTTCGTCATATTCTCCCAGCTCGGAGTGTATGCAGTCGAGCTCGCTGACGAGGCGTTCCTCGTCGATCACCTCGCCATCCAGATTCTCTTCGCCGGACAGAAAATCTGATATCAGACTGTCTGCGCGCGCAAGGCATTCCTCTGCCTCCTCACAGGCGATTGCCTCGCAGTCGTAGCTCGCGCTCGGCTTGTCCGGATTCTCCTCGGTGATGACTGGCATCTCGTTCTTGTCGCCATCATCCTCCTCTGACTTCAGTGCACCGTCCGCATGCTCGAAGAGCTGAATGCGGTGGCCGTTGTCGTAGAGGGTGAACGCAACCATGGTCGGATTCTCGACCAAATGCTTCTGGTCGATCAGCAGCATCGCAAAGCGGTCGGTGTCGTTCACGAAGTGACCAGCCGCAACGACATATCCGCACTGGACGATATCCCGCTGCAGATTGCGCGACAGCGCGTCGTAAGGGAGCAGGGCGCGCATCTTGCGACGAAACTCTGTCCGTGCGGCGCGGAGCGAGTCCGTCGTCATGATGCCTTCCAGAGCGTCTTCCTCGGCGCCTTCCTTCCAGAACTTCAGCTTCAGCGTACAGCGTTTTGGGGCGGTTTCTTTCATGTCATTATCCTTTCGTTTTGATATGTGTATTATACCATTTCCGCCCTTGAAAATAAAGGGTTTTCTGCGATTCAACCCCCTCAAAACTACACAAAAATTCGCCGCGCAAACTGCCGCGGAGATTACGGTGCGGACGAAATCCAATCCGCTGCGAAAAGTGCCGCGGAGGCGCGGTTTTGCTACACAGTGATACTACTGCCCCTGCTCCTGGCGGCGGCGCATTATGGCCTCGTGCTGGCGGCAGTATATGGATCCGACGGCTGCGCGGCGGCGGCAGCGTCCGCCGGACAGCGTGGTTGCCGCGCACTGCGGGCGCTGCTGCGCGGACGCCTTCTTCTTCGTCGGCACTGCGTTCGTCGCCGCAAAAGCGCTCTCCGGCACCGCGTTCGTCGCCGCGGCAGACTTTTGCCCTGCCGCATGGCAAACCGCCGCGGCAAGCAGCAATGATGCAATGACAATGGCCTTCTTCACTTCCCGCCTCCCTTCGCCTTCGTCGCGAACGCCACGCCGACAAGGATGACGCACCCTCCGGCTGCCTCGAGCCACGTCACCTGCTCGCCGAGAAACACCGTCGCGAACGCAACTCCGACCAGCGGAGTGAGATAAAGCGATATCGTGGTCTTGACCACCCCAAGCCTACCACACACCGCGCTCCAGAGGACGAAGCTCGCCGCGGAGGCGAGAACGCCGAGAAAGACTAAGTTCATCCAGTTGACGGGGTCGAGGAACCGGTCCAGGTTGGTCTGGGCGTCGAGGATGATCGCGAACGAGCCGTCGAGCGCGCAGGTACCGGACTCCGTCATTCCCCACAGAGCGAACGGCGCCATCATCGCCAGCGACCACCCGAAGGCGCGGCGAACGGCGACGACCGGCGGAACTCCGCGCCGGTTCGCCGCGTCGAGCAGCACCGAGTACAGCCCCCAGCATGCCATCGCGGCAAGCGCCATCAGGTCCCCGAGCGGCCTCAGCTCGAACACCGCCACGTCGTTGAGGCTCACAAGCGCCACGCCGGCGACGGCGACCAGCGAGCCGGCGACGAGCCGCGGCGAAAGCGAGCGGTCGTCGGACAGCATCCGCGCCATCACCGCGGTGACGACCGGACCGAAGGAGACGAGGATGGCGACATTGCTCGCGTTCGTGTAGTAGATGGCGCAGTTTTCGAGGAACTGGTAGGCGACAATCCCAGTGAGTCCCATCGCCGCGAACAGCCATCCGTCGCCGCGGCGTTCGGGCTCCCTGTGTCCGCAGAACCGCCCGAACGCAATCCTGAGCGCGGCGTATGCGAGCGAAAACCTGAGCAGGAGGATTTCAAGCGCGGAGAAGTCAGCGAGCAGCGCCCGCGTCGACGCGAACGTCATTCCCCAGACAAGGATCACCACGCCAACCGCTGTCCATCCGCCTGCCATCGCCGCCGTCGTCATCCGCAGAGAGCGCAAACCGCGCGGATCGCGAGGATTCGCGTCCGCATCGAGCCGGCATCTGCCACCCCTGAAATGGTTGTTCCGTTCATTGCACTTGCTCCAGACAACGATGCGTATTATACCAAAACCGCCGCGCAATCTGCCGCGGTCATCGCCGCGATTTTCCATTCACCGTGAAATGGATCTATAGCCCGGCGCGACCTATGCACAGCCAACGATCTTTATGTTATAATATTCGCACACCAAGGAAAACCAACAATGAACGACTACCTTTTTCTTACACTCGCAGAAAAGCTACTTGAACTTTATAAGACCAAGAGTATTTCCATTGACCCCGACATCCGTTACTCAGATGAGTTTCGTTCTCTTATTGGTGAAATTCAAGATGCCATTTCATGCGTGGACTAGGACGTCAATCATTCCTCATTTGTTGAAATGAGAGCATCTCCACAGTTACTACCGCGTGGTCTCAGGAAACAGCATTTCAAGTATAGACATGACATCATGCCTGTGTTTTGGGGAAAGCATTCCAAACACTCGAAACAGCTCCAAGGCCAGAGCGGCCTCCTCTCGGCCTATCCGCCACTCGGCACACTCCTTCGCATCCATTGTCCGTCCTATCGCCTGTCTGCTGAAATTCATTGCCGTTATAGGCAAGCACACATACAGCATTGCCTGAGTTCCAACTGCGCGCTGCTTCTCTCGAATCATGATCTCCGCAAAAATCTCGTACCGCCCGAACCTGTGAACAAACAGCGGATATGAAACGTTCATTTCATAAAACGCCAAGCCATTAATTGTCACCTCTTTGGGATTAGTTCGGCTTATGGACGATGTCTCTTCAAATGTATTCTTGTCCGGTACGGCGCGGATATCCGCAATGCAGCGCGCAATATCTGCATCTTTGATAAGCCCATGACGATGTGCGTAGAAGACAATTTCGCTCAATTCATATGCATATTTTTTCTCCCCCTTGTAGTTGATGAAGGTTAGGCCCTTTAAACTGGTCTTTTCTGCGTTCTCATGGCTGACGAGGAGGTCGTACCCGATCTGCCATTCCACATAGCACGATTGCGTCAGTTTAACCCTTCTCGGTGCAATCGGTTCTCCGTACTCCGAAAAGAAGCTCCGTCTCTTGACACGAATCTTACCCGTCGGCTTCGTGAGAGGAAGATTGACGAACAGTCCGCCTTTCGCATTCACTACCTTTGCTTCATCAGTTTGCATTGTTTGTTTCCTTTCCTTGTAATGCCTTTGCGATGTACTGTTTAACCCTTGCCACAGTGCAAGCATCTGGCTCCTGCTTGCTACCGAAAATTTCAGGATGTCCGTGCATTGAGACCCTCGTCACATCATTTGATATTGACGCGAACTCTGCCCGAACAAAAGGGACATTGAAATTGCCAAGATAATATGGCACTTCTGCATATCGCTTGAAACAATCAACATAACAGTAGTAAGCAAGTTTTTCCGGATTGACATCAATCGCATTTGCTATTCGCTCCTGCAAGAATGTCCGACTGCGCCGCAAAGCGTTGATGTCGCGCATAGTATAGAACAAGATTTCAGGTGTGTATCTTTGTTTGCCAGGGTATTTGTCTATCTCATCTGTGACATAGTCAAATCCGGAAAGAGAAAATGATTTGCCATCGACGGTATGGAACCAAATTCTGAAAACATCTGCATAACTAAGTCCGTTGCCTTCATTTCTCCTGTACATAGCAACAATAACCGGAAATCCGGCAAGCCTTGAAGTCCCCGCAAACTCCTGACTTGAAAAAACCACATGCTCAACAAGTTCATAATTTCTGAAGAACTTCTGAGTTACGGAGAAGTTTGCTTTTTTAATCATGTACGATAAAGGGTGAAGCACTAAAACATACTCTGCTTTAAGTTTATCATACGCCAGCAAGGATGACATGCCAATATCTCTGGTCCTCAAATCCGAATCAATTGGAATCGAATTGTTCTTTATGGTCTGGTTAATCTGCGAAGTGACATCGTTATATGGAGGATTGCCGACAATTACAAGCTTGTCACAAGCACCAATCCCAAATTTCTCCCGCGAAACATCGACAAGCGCATTACATTCGCAAAACCTGACATTCGGAAACGCCGCTTTTGCCTTTTTAACCGCATCATGATCTATGTCATTGCCAACATATCGGCAGCCATGCAGTCCTTCCACTTCAGACAACTCAAAGAACGCTCCGTATCCACATGAAAGATCGGCTATCGTCCAACCATCTCCAATGCCATGCGCAAGCAACCACTCCGAAGCTATTCGAACGTATTTTGCTGGTGTATAGAAGCTGCCAAGATTGACTCGTCCAACAACTCCTAGATGTCTTGACACATTTACATCCACGTTATCACCACCCATTTGCCCTCCAATAGATGGAGACAACGGAAGCAAGGACGTCGCGATTATCGCAACGGCCATAACTGCTACGTTTCCTTGCCTGCTGTGGAACTTTGTCCCCATTGCCAATAGCGCTTATCGCCGCAAGGGGATTCTTGTGCATAAAAAGAGCGCATTTCCTCTCATGCACTCAGCCAAGCCCGACCAAAGGCCTTTCCAGAATACATGAAGGGAAAATGCGCCCAGCTGGGCGCATCTCCACATACAGGTCGTTCTGGAATAAAATATTGGTCGTATTTTGGCTGAACGACGTGTAGCGTTGATGCTACATTGATGGACGTCTGGCGGGGCGTTCGCGGCGGCCGCGCGGGGCGCGGGGAGGCCTGACTACTTGCCCGTTTTCCGGACTATCACCCCGCGCCGCGTCTTCCGCCTCGCGGGATGCGTGAATTATACCAAAAATCCCCGCCCGGTTGGGCGGGGATTTTCGCGGAATTATCCGCTGTGTCCTCACACCTCATCGACAACAACCGCATTAGGCGGCAGGGTCGGCGAATCAAAGGTGATTTCTAGGGCATGTTCTGGAATTTCAGCAAGCATCTCGCGAACGGTCTTGCCCGTCTGCGTGATGGTGGCATCGAGCATTTCGTCGAAGCCGCTCCACCCATACTCGTCCTCAACGCATCCTCGGCAGTCTCCGATCGGACGCACATATGCATAATAACGGCCCTGGTATTCAAATTCAAAGCCTCCATACTTGAACAGAATAAAAAGCATATGTTCACGCCCTTCATTCTCTGCCTGTATGGCTGATTCCAATTTTTCCAATGCAGTTCTCATTTGAGCGTTCCTTTCATGTGCATGAGTATTTTACCATATTTCGCTTCTTCTGCGGGAGTGATATCCCTACCTGGCGAAAGCCGTTGCGGATATCCGTCACTGCCTTTGGCATAATCGTGGACATGGACATACCCCCTGCTTTTACCGTAATGTTGCCAATGGCCAATGTCAATCTCCATAACGGGAAAGTGGTCTTTGTATATCCGAAGATGTAGAATCTCACCTTCCCGGTTGATTGACAGATACGCCTCGGACGTCTTGGCGTACTCTGGCAACGCGGAGTTCGGCCTGTCGTTATACTGAAGCACCTTCACGCCATCGACCATTGCAACATTGTGGTAGTGACTCTCGAAATATAGCGAAAAATGCCTTGACGATTCCCATTCTCTTCGTGAGCCCATGTCAGCACCATCCTTCCTTTGAATTGAATTGAAGTTCCGGCTGATATCCGCCATCAACGGTAGGATTACATCGCTCAAAGTGCCTGACAACCGGAATGTCGAAATCTAAGTTCGGCATCTTCCCATAGATAACAAGTCCTTTGGGTGATTTGCGCTCGCACAAGGCCTTCAATCCGTCGCGCAAGATCCCTCGCGAAGCAACATCATTCATGCTCCCAACAGTGGACACAAGGAGGATTGCGTTTCGCGGTAACGCCTCGAAGCAAATGTCGTATGTGTCGGGAAGCGCCCATATAGCCGTAATTAGCACTTCTATCCCGAAGCTCTGGAAATGACGCCCAAGACGAAGCGAACGTGAAACGTTGTGAATGACGTCCGCCCGCTCCATGCGAGGCAAAACCGAAAAGTCTGGCGTGGCAACACATGCTGCCTTCCGCAAATGATCAATGTAGCGCTCTGGATGCAACCAGGCACAATCTATGCGCCTATCTGCGAGATGGAACTCGACGCATGCTCCTTCAAGCCGCCATTTTCGAATCTTGTCGAATGGTACCATACGTTCAGGTACGAGTGTTGTTGGCTTTATCAAGGGAAAACCGTATCGCGGCGTGCGAATCCAGTCCTCCCCCCAGTCGAGGTGGTAGTGCGAATACATGTATTCGCGATCTGGGTCTTTTCTCATTTGATTTTTCCTTTGTTGCTTGCGCAATATTTTGCCGCCGAAAAACCACCTTCGATACATAAAATAAGAGCGCACCTTATCCCATGCACTCGCACGAAGCCCGACCAAAGGCTCAATCAGAATACACAGAGACAAAGTGCGCCCAAAGCAGGCGTATTTGCGCTTGGTGCCGTTCTGATTTGAAATGTTGGTCGTATTTCGTGCGAACGACGTGTAGCGTTGATGCTACATTGATGAACGTCTGGCGGGGCGTTCGCGGCGGCCGCGCATGGCGCGGGGAGGCCTGACTACTTGCCCGTTTTCCGGACTATCACCCCGCGTCGCGTCTTCCGCCTCGCGGGATGAGTGAATTATACCAAAAATCCCCGCCCGGTTGGGCAGGGATTTTCGCAGCGTACAAATTGGCGAATTCTGAGGCTACTTGGCGCGGCCGTATGGGGTTGCCGATGTCTCGCCGGGCTTGGCGCCGAACCCAATCTTGCGGCGCGGGGTTTCAGGTGCCGACAGCTGCTTCACAAGATAGCTCATGCCGCCCTTGATCTGCTTGATGTCGCCTTCCGCGGCATCCATGCGCCGCCGCAACTTGGCGATCTCCCGAACCTCGTCCACTCGCTTCAACAGCATCTCGCGAAGCATCCGCGTGGCCCATTGACGGAACCTCGTTCCCTGTATGGATTTCACGCGGTAGCCCACGGAGATGACGACATCAAGGTTGTATAGACCTACCTCTTTTATCTGCGTTTTGCCAGCAATCGCACCATGACGAGTGGTATATGCAAATTTTGCATATACCACTTCTTTCTCCAACTCCCCCTCCTTAAAGATGTTGGCTATGTGCCGAGCAATGACCGACTGATTCCGCCCAAACAGTTGACACATCTGCTCCTGGGTAAGCCATACTGTTTCGCCATCGGTCTTTACCTGAAGACGAAGGTTATCGCCATTTTCGTAGACAACTATGCTTTGGTCCATTTACTACAACTCCAACTTGGTTTCCCGGACTATCACCCCGCGTCGCGTCTTCCGCCTCGCGGGATGAGTGAATTATACCAAAAATCCCCACCCGGTTGGGCAGGGATTTTCGCGCCGCGCAAACTGCCGCGGTAGCGTCATCAGAATCGGTTCAAAAATGGCCCAGTTGCGCTAGTACATCAAAATATGCTATACTACAGACGTTATGCCAAATAGCATAATACCAAATGGTATAATACCAATTGACATAACGAACATGAATAAAAAAAGGAAACCATTATGAATCCATTCAGATACGGCTGCACAGTCAATGGAGACTTCTTCTGCCCACGCCCTGTACTTGAACGCGAACTTGCCTCGCGCATAGAATCCGGACAGAATGTCGTCATGCAGGGCGACCGCAGAACTGGGAAAACCTCCCTAGTGATCGAAACCGTGCGCCACATGAAAAACATCGCCCTCTTCCACGCCGATTTCCTCTGCGTGCGTGACCAGGCAGACGTCTGCCGCAGACTTGTCGCCGCCATCGCGCGTCTTGAGGATTCCGAAAGCTGGGCGACAAAGACCTTACGCATGCTTGCGCACCTCAGGCCGACTGTTTCCATCGACCCGTCATCCGGCTCTCCGACGGTAACAGTTGACGCACGGGTTGCCGCCGAACCAACGACGCTCGACTCCGTGCTTGACGTGCTCCTGGAGCAAACAAAGCGGCGTAAGATATGCGTCCTGCTCGACGAATTTCAGGACATACTCGACATAGACGACGGGGAAAGGACGCTCGCCGTACTGCGCTCCAGGATCCAACTCGACGCAAACACTCCGTATATTTTCCTCGGCAGCGTTCGTAACAAGATGGCTGAGATATTCTTCAAGTATTCCAGCCCGTTCTACCATTCCGCCGCCTCCTTCAAGGTCGGAAACATCGATGCGGACGACTTCTTCGAATTCATAAAGCGGCGCTTTGCCACCGGCGGACGAATACTCCCGCGCCTAGTGTTCGACGCCATCGCCCACACTGCGCACGAAACTCCTGGCTTTGTCCAAGAACTCTGCGATGCGCTCTGGCAGATGAGCGACAACGGAACGACACTCGAGGAATCCGACATCAAAAAGGCACTTGCAATCATATTCGCCAGGGAACACGATCACTTCACTTTCGCGATCAAGCAGCTTACGGCACTGCAGACGCGCGTTCTCCGCACCATCGCCGAGCGCGGCGGCAAGGAGATATTCTCCAGCGCATTCCTCGCCGAGGCGCAGATCTTTAATGCGGCATCGGTGAAAAAGGCCGTCGAGAAACTTGAACGCGAAGACATCATATACAACTACGACGGCGAATATCGCTTTGTCAGCCCGTTTTTCGGTGAATGGCTCCTGCGTCGATGAAACAAGGCGTCAGCCGCCGCGGAGGTGCGGCTCGCGGGGGAGCTGGCGCGCGACGGCGAAAAAATGGCCCCCCGGTTGAACCGGGGGGCGCGGGGGGTAAATCGTCTGGCGCCCTTTAGGCGCTCGCTTTCTACCCTGTCTACACCCGAGACCGGGAAAGGTTACACCCCCAAACCACAACGCAAGCCGAAACTAAGCTAAGCGAGGACGCGGCGGATCTGGCGCGCGACGGCCGGCGAGGGGTCGATTACCTCGGCGCGGCCGGCGCAGACCTCCTCGATCGCGCCGATGAGCAGCGGGAAATGGGTGCAGCCGAGCACGATCACGTCCGCACCCGCGTCAAGAAGCGGCTCCACCCGCGCACGGACGATCCCGATGATGCGCGCGCGGTCGGCCTCGGTCCATTCGGCGTAAGGTGCGCCTCTGATGCGCTCCGCCTCAGCGACGAACTCGTCCGCCACCGCCGCGATTACCTTCACCCCGCCGGCGTAGCGTCCCTTCGTCTCGTTGTAGAGCCGGCCCCTGAAGGTGCCGGCCGTCGCCAGCACCGCCACGACGCCTGACTTCGAGCGCAGCGCGGCAGGCTTGACCGCCGGCTCCATGCCGACAAAAGGAATCTCCGGGTGCTTCCGCCGCAGCAGGTCGATCGCCGCCGCCGTCGCGGTGTTGCAGGCCACCACCACCACGTCGCAGCCGCGCGCGATCAGCTCCTCGGCGTTCGCCTCCGAGAGGCGCGCAATCTCCTCCGCCGGACGGTTTCCGTAGGGCGCATGCGCCGAATCGGCGAGATACTCCGTCTCCACTTCCGGACACAGCGCCTGAAACGCGCGGAGGACGCTCAGTCCCCCGACCCCGCTGTCGAAAAACCCGACCTTGTGTCCGCGCGCCGTCTTCATCGCCTAAATGATCTGCCAGCGCCGGAACGTCTCGCGGTCGGCGGGGACAGTCCCCTTCGCGTAGGCGTCGACGATCGCCTGCGCCGTCGCCGCGTCCTCCGGCGAAGCGAGGCGGGGGACGAACGCCGTCGCGCCGATCCTGTCGCCGGAAGGACGGAACAGGCGCGAGCCATTAAACCGGAAACTCTCGAGGAACTCGTTTTCGCCGCGGTCGCGTCCGAGCACCACCAGGCTGCCGCCCTCCAGGCGGAACCGGCGTCCGTACTTGAGCATCCCCACGAGGCCGAGGTCGTCGAGCCCCTCGTGGCGCATCAGGTCGTCGAGCCGCCGCGAGAACGCCTCCTCGGTGAGCTTGCACCCGCCGGCGGGGCTCGGGTAGTCGACGATGCCGAACTCCGCGGCGAGCGCGATCTGCCGCTCGCGGGAGCGGCCCGAGATGTCGAGCAGCCGCTCGCGGTCGAGCTTGCCCTCCAGCTCGGGGATGGTCGGCTCCAGCAGCTTCGCGCTCAGCGGGCGCACCAGCCGCCCCTTCAGCCCCGACGCCTTCTCGACCGTCAGGAGCGACTGCGCGTTCTGGCTCATCGGCCGCTGTCCGCGCACCTCGCCGGTGGCGACGAAGTCGAGCCCCTCCGCGGCCATCATCTCGCCGGCGCGGCGGATCATCGCCGCGTGGCAGTCGATGCACGGGTTCATCGCGCCGCCGAAGCCGTGGGGCGGAGACTTGACGAGCGAAATGATGTCGGCGGTGAAGTCCACGACGCGCAGCTTCGCGCCGAGCGCCGCGGCGGCGCGGCGGGCCGCGTCGGCGGAGAAGAACGGGCTTTCGAACGCGACGCACTCCACCTCGGCGCCGGCGCGCTCGAGGACGCGCACCGCGAGCTGGCTGTCGAGCCCGCCGCTCATGAGCGACAAACCTCGCGCGCCGGAGCCCATCAGAACTTGCGCGCGCGGGAGAGCAGGTAGAAGATTGCGCCGATCACCGCCGCCAGCACCCCGGAAAGACCCATCACGATGGCGAAGGCGTTCACGTGGCCCTGGAACGGCAGGTTGATGTTCATGCCGTAGATGGACGCCACCAGCGTCGGCACCGCAAGCAAAATCGTCGCCGCCGTCAGGTACTTCATCACGTTGTTGAGGTTGTTGTTGATGAGCGAGGCGAAGGTGTCGAGTGTGCCGTTGAGGATGTTCGCGTGGATTGTCGCCGTCTCCAGCGCCTGCTGGTACTCGACCATCGCGTCCTCGAGCGAGTCGCGGTCGTCCTCGGAGAGCGTCAGCTGCCGCGCGGTGTTGGCGCGGGCGAGGGCGATGGTGTCGGCCTTGAGCGAGGTGGTGAAGTAGACGAGCGCCTTCTCGATCTGGAAGAGCTTGAGGATCGACTCGTTGGAGATCGACTCGTGCAGCTCGTCCTCGATCGCCGCGGTGCGCTGGTGGATGTCGTTGATGTAGCGGAGGAAGAGGACGCCGGCGTGCCAGAGGAGGCGGAAGGCGAAGCGGTAGCGGTCGGACGGCGGGCAGACGCGGCGGATCTGGTCGAGGAACGCCGCGGTGACCGGGGTGCGCGCGCTGCAGACGGTGATCACCGTCCCCGGGCAGAGGATGATGCCGAGCGGGACGGTGCGGTAGGGGATCGTCCAGCCGTCGTCCTCGGCCTCGGGCTCGACCATCGGCACGTGGACGATGAGGATGATCGCGTCGTCCTCCCAGTCGAAGCGCGGTCTCTCGCCGGCGTCGAGCGGGTCGGTGAGGAAGTCGCGTGGCACCGAGCTGAAGGAAAGCACCGACTCGAGCTCGGTGGTGGACGGCTCGACGAGGTTTATCCAGCACGAGGGCGAGAACTCCGTGGCCTCACGGAGAGCTCCATTGTCCCATCTGTAGATCGTCATCATGCCTGTGCACCTTTTGGACGCGTATTATACCACAAATCGCGGCACGTGGTTCGCGGTTCAGACGCGCGGTACGGATCTTGCTGCGCTAAGGGTCCAGTTCCACATCCTCGACGACCAGCAGGTCGTCAAGGACGAGCCGAACCGCAACCGTGCCGCACCAGCCCGCGAACTTCGCCTTCGGCGGTGCGTAGAGAGTCGCCTGATACATCGGCGCCAGGTGATCGTCACGTCCAGCCAACACCAACTGCGACGTGCCGCTAACGCCCACGCCGCCAATCTTGCCGGCAAAGGCGACAACGCCGTCCCTCTTGAAGGTGAGCTTCAACGTGTTGTCGGCGTCGCCTGCCTCGCCGAGCGGAAGCATCCGCTCGAGACTCTTCTTGAAGACCGGCATCCCCGCCTTGGCGTCCGCCCTCTTCCATAGGTTCTGCCAGGCACCCCACGCAACGGGCGGCTCGGACGCCATCCGCCCGGAGACGCCGTCCGCCGAGACCACTACCTCGCCGGCGACCGCCTCCTTGCCCACCTTGGCCGTGATCTCCGCCGAGAAGATTCCGTCCAGCTCGTTTCCGAACGAGGTCGCCGCAAGCGTCCAGGTCCTGCCCCCTTCCAGCAGCTTGCCGCTGACCTTGCCGTTCGCCGCGACCGCCAACGACACCGTACCCAGCCCCACGTCGCCGGTCACGCCCCCGCCGCCCCAGGCAAGACCGTCGAACGAGCCGACTGCCCAGACGGGCAGTGCGTCAACGAAGAGGTCGATCGCGAACGTCCGCGTCGACCTGCCCGCGGTCGTGACGGTGAACACCGCCTTCGAGGGCAGAACGTTGCCTCCTTTGTCCGTCCTCGACGCGGCGGTCGGCGCCCCGTAGATCGTGTTTGCAGGTATGTCGACCTCGGTCTTCGAGCCCTTCTTCATTATGTCCTTCGCCGCGAACTTGAGCCCGGCAGGGAGCCCGGTCACCCTAACCGTCGTCGCCGAAAGCGCCGTCGCGGCAACCGGCCATTCGAGGTATACGCCGGCCCAGACATTCGTCCGGCGTGGTGCGTCCGCCGCAAGCGCCGCGCCGTCGACCGACAGCGCTATCGCCGCCCTGTCCTCCTCGGCGGTCACGAACCTCGCAGTGTACTCAACGTCGACATCGCCCGTCCTGGCAACCGTATAGGCTGCATTCATGCCGAGCGGCTCGCCGTCCGGACCGATCCACCCCGCGAATACATATCCCTTGTTGGCGGTCGCCCGCAAGACGACCTTCGTCCTTCCCGGGGCGTACCTGCCAATACCGGTGATGGTGCCGGCGACGTACCTGCCGGCGCCCTTCCCGGTCGGCTCCGAGCCACTGCCGTCGGTCGCGTCGACGCACACGGATATCTCCGGGTCGCCCCTGAACACGGCATAGTACGTCGCATCCTCATCGGATCCCATGATCGTCGTGGACGTCTTCGAGTTCGCCGCCGGCCTCGCCGTGCGGTCGATCACCAGCGACGCCGTGGTGGCGACAAAGCCGTCCCCGGACCCGGGGTCAGCGCCTGCGCGGCGCCAGCCGAGGAACGTGAAGTTCCTGTTCGCCGCCGCCTTCAGGGTCACCTTCCTGCCCGCGGCGCAGGGGCCGCTCCCCGACACCTTCCCGCCATCGGCTGGGTCGGCCAGGCCGCGGACATACGGCGCCCGCGCCTTCTGTATCCTATCCCATGCTGACTGCTCGGCCTTCGTCGCCGTCCCCTCGGCGACCTTCGCCGCGAGCGCGTCATAGCCGGGGTCGTGGACCATCACCGTGCAGACGCGGCAGTCGCCGAGAGACTGCCCGTTCGGCGCGGCGATCTGCAGCGTGAAGAACTCGTCTGCCTCAACCGCATTGTCGGCCTTGACCGGAATCGCGATCACCCTCTCGCCTATCTCGCCCCTGGCCCATGAAAGCGTCAGCGGAAACTTGAGCCCGCCCTTCGGTGTCTTGCCGTCTACCGCGCCAGTCTTCAGGTCGAGGTCCGCCGCAGCAGCCGTATTGTACACAAGGTACACGTTAACGCTGCTCGCCTTGTCGGCACGTCCGCCGCTCACGCGGATCTCCGCCATCCCGCCCTCGTCAACCAAGACATCGGCCACCACCATATGCACTCGTTGCGTTGCGACTGGATCCTCCTCGGGATCTGGATCTGGCGTCGGATCTGGATCGGGTTTAGGATCTGGAGTCGGGTCAGGGTCAGGCGACGGATCAGGGTCAGGATCGGGGTCGGGATCAGGATCGGGGTCAGGATTGGGGTCAGGGTCAGGGGTCGGACCTGGAGTAGAGCTCTCCGTCCAGTGCGCATAGTAGGTGACGTCCGCCATCACCTTGGTCGACGCCGACACCTTGCTTCCTCCGCTCTTCTCCGTCCACCATCCGTCAAACGTGAACCCGTCCCGCGCAGGACCCGGCAGCTCGCCGA
>CACXRO010000017.1:0-8091 GCA_902770045.1 uncultured bacterium | reverse complement strand
CTCGCCGACGGCGGCGTTCTCCTCCACCTCCCGGCTCGCCTCGCCGACGCTCCCGCCGTTCGCGTCAAACGTGACCGTGTAAACCTGCTGCGTCACGACAGGGTCCTCCTCGGGATCGGGATCTGGCGTCGGATCTGGATCGGGACTAGGATCTGGAGTCGGGTCAGGGTCAGGCGACGGGTCAGGGTCAGGATCGGGGTCGGGGTCCGGGTCGGGGTCAGGATCGGGGTCAGGGTCAGGGGTCGGACCTGGTGTCGGGTCTGGAGTAGCGTTCTCCGTCCAATGCGCATAGTAGGTGACGTCCCCCGTCACCTTGGTCGACGCCGACACCTTGCTTCCTCCGCCTCGCCGACGGCGGCGTTCTCCTCCACCTCCCGGCTCGCCTCGCCGACGCTCCCGCCGTTCGCGTCAAACGTGACCGTGTAAACCTGCTGCGTCACGACTGGATCATCCTCGGGATCGGGATCTGGCGTCGGCGGGGTCGGTTTCGATCCACCATACACCACCATCGCGCCGACGGCAATCAATGCCAACGCGGCGTTAAAACGCCCAGCGCGGCGGAAACACGCCACGAAGCGCCGCATCTGCGCGTTGACGAACATTGCCAGCCACACCAGCGCAAGGCAGCCAAACACACCTACGCACAGGTATATGAACATCGTCTGACAATATTCGACCATATTCACCTCCTTACTCTAGGTCTGGACGCGTATTATACCACAAATCGCGGCACGTGGTTCGCGGCCTCCAGCACGCGGCTCAGGAGAAGAACGCGCGGTAGAGCGCCTTGACCGCCGGGTCGCGGTCCTGCCTGCGGATTGCGATCATGAACGAGACCTCCGAGGAGCCCTGGTTCACCATCGACACCGAGACGCCGGCCGACGCGAGCGCGAGGCACGCCTTCGCCAGCATGCCCGGCGTGTAGCACATGCCTTCGCCCACCACCATCACCATGGTGAGGTCGCGCTCGATCGTCACGTAGTCCGGCTCCAGCTCGCGGCGGAGGGCCTGGAGGATCTTGTGCTCGTTTTCCTTGGGCAGGTAGCACTCCTTCACCACGACGCACTGCGAGTCGACGCCCGAGGGCATATGCTCGTAGGAGATGCCCGCCTCCTCCAGCACCTGCAGGAGCCGCCGGCCAAAGCCGATCTGGCGGTTCATCAGGTACTTCTCGACCACGATGTTGCAGAAACCGTCGGCGGAGGCGATGCCCACCACCGTGCCCGGCACCACGCGCCGCGACTGCTGGATCATGGTGCCCGGCGCCGAGGGATGGTTGGTGTTGCGGATGTTGATCGGGATGCGCGCCTTGACCGCCGGGATCACCGCGTCGTCGTTGAAGACGCCGAAGCCGGCGTAGGCGAGCTCGCGCATCTCGCGGTAGGTCATCGTCGGGATGCCGTCGCCGTTCTTCACCTCCTCCACGATCCTGGGGTCGCAGGGGTAGACCGAGTCGACGTCGGTGAAGTTCTCGTAGACGTCGGCGCAGACCGCCGCCGCCAGGATGGAGCCGGTGATGTCCGAGCCACCGCGCGGGAAGGTGGCCACCTTGCCTTCGCGGGTGTAGCCGAAGAAGCCGGGATAGACGACGATGCCCTCGAAGTTGGAGAACGCGCGCGAGAGGCGCGCGTAGCTCTCGGGGTCGAGCGTCGCGTCGCCGAAGCTGCCCTTGAGCACCATCCCGGTGTCCTTCGGGCTCGCGTAGCGCGCCTTGCGCCCGCGCGCCTCGAACGCCGCCGCGACGAGCTTGGCGTTGTTGTCCTCGCCCGCCGCCTTCATGAGGTCCATGAACTCCTCGGGCGCGAGCGACTTCGCCTGCGCGAGGCGCCCGTGCAGGTCGTCCTCGATCAGCTTGACGATGCCGTCGCCGAGCTTGAGCGCGTCGGCCATCGAGGCGTAGCGCTCCGCCACCTCGCCGAATTCGCGGTCGGTGTTGTCCCCCTTGAGCGCCGTCTCGGCGAGCGCGATCAAGAGGTCGGTCACCTTCGTGTCGCCGGAATGGCGCTTGCCCGGCGCCGACACCACCACGATGCGGCGCGCCGGGTCGGCCAGCACAATGTCGATGACCTTGTTGACCTGGGCGGCGTCGGCGAGCGACGATCCTCCAAATTTGCAGACTTTCATGGTTCCTTTTTTCCTTTGAAACTGCGTATTATACCAAATCTGCCGATTGCGGGCACAGCCGCCGCCAGGGGTCCATCACGAAAGCGCGCTCGCGGGCGCGGGGATGCGGCAGCACGAGGTCCGGCTCGTCCAGGACCATCCCGCCGAAGTCCACCAGGTCGAGGTCGATCGTGCGGGGGCCGTTGCGCACGGTGCGCTTCCGGCCCAGCGCGTCCTCGACCGCGTGCATCCGCCGCGAGAACTCGTGCACCTCGAGCTCCGTCTCGAAGACCGCCAGCTGGTTGAGGAACCTGAGGTGCGCGTACTCCGGCGGCACGCCGACCGGCTCGGTCTCCTCGGGCTCGCTCGCGCGCTCGAGCCTTGTCCCCGGCAGCGCCGCGAGCGCCGCGAGCGCGCGCGAAAGGTAGTCCGCGCGCGGTTCGATGTTCGAACCCAGTGAAACCACCGCCTGCACCGCCGCCGCCTCTCTTCTCTAAAACCCGTACTGCACGCCTGCCGCGAGCGTGTAGCGCATCTCCACGCCGCCGTCGAGGCAGAGCGTCGTCCCCGCGTCGAAGCGGAGCGACCAGTTGTCGTCGAGGTGCCAGAACGCGCCCACGCCTGCCGCCGGACCGACATTTCCGGCCTCGGAACCAATCCAGCCGCGCGCGCCGAGGGTGAAGAACGGATCGAACTGCGAAAACCCGAAGAGGTCGCCGTAGACCGACCACGCCTGCCAGTGCACCACCAGCCCCGCCGCCAGCGACGCCGAGTCCTCGCACCACGCCGCCTCGCCCTCAACCGCGTAGAGCTGCGCCTCGTCGAGGTAGCACCCGACCCGCGCGCCGCCGCCGCCAAGCCGCCGCGCCTCGCTTCCGCCTTCGGGCAGGTCGAGCCGTCCGAAAAACCCCACATAGCACGCCGCCGCCAGCAACATCGCGTTCATCGTCTCTTCTCCTTCTTTGTTTCCGCCGCCGCGCACGACGGGCAGTGTTCAGCGATCGGACAGCCTTCGCACTTCGGACGCACCGGCGCGCAGCGCGTCTGTCCGAACGAGACAAGGTGCGAGTTCCACGTCTTCCAGTACCTGACGGGCAGGATCTTCCGCAGCGTCATCTCTGTCTCGAACGGAGTCTTCGTCCTGATCAGCCCGAGCCGGTTGCAGATGCGGTGGACGTGGACGTCGACGCAGATCGCGGGCAGACCGAAACCGACGGCGACAGTGAGGTTCGCGGTCTTCCTGCCGACGCCGGGCAGCTCGCAGAGCTCCTCGACGGTGTTCGGCAGGACGCCGCCGAACTTCTCCTTCAGCACCTTCGGAAGCTCCTTCAGATGCCTCGCCTTGTCGTGGTAGAAGCCGACGGGATAGATCAGCTTTTCGATCTCCCGCTCCGTCAGCCTTTCGAGATCCGCCGCGGCGAAGCGTCTCCCCTTCGCCATGGCGAAAAGCCGCCGCACCGCGCCGGCCGTGCACGCGTCCTTTGTGCGCGCGGAGAGGATCGTCCCCACGAGCACGCAGAACGGATCGTGGGTCTGCGCCTCGATGAGCTCGATGATCGGCGCGTCGTGCGCCCTGAACTCTCGCTTCAGCGCCCTGTCCACCTTCGGTATGTCGGCAACGGTCATGATGAAGTCCGGTTTGTCAAAAGCCCATCACAACGTCCCCATACCGCGCAACTTGGTCGTCATGGGACAGCAACTTCATGTCTTCAGACGTGGCCTGGGCGACCAGCATCCTGTCGAATGGATCGCGGTGAAGCCACGGCAATGCGCCGACTTTCTGCGCATGAATTGACGAAAGCGCCAGCTCGCGGATATTTGACGCCTCTGCATCCATCCTAACTTCGTCAGGCGTGCAAGGCATCAAATCCGGCTTAAGGGCATGCTTTATCGAAATCTCCAATATGGAGACGGGGCTGAAGAACAATTCCGAACCGGGGTCCAGCAAGACTGAGCGCACATGCTGCGGCAGCCTTGAGCTATCTTCAAGAAACCAGATCAGGGCATGGGTATCAAACAATATCTGCATAAAACCCCGCCTCTATTTCCTTGTCAAGCGCCCTGTCCTGCTTCTCCCAGTCCTCAGGAAAACTCCACTTCCCCTTCGACTTGCCTGCAATGGCCTTGGGGTGCGCATCCGACAGCGTCAGGGAAAAGGGAATCCCCTTCACTTTCCTGCATTGCTGGAAAAACACCCTGACGGCAGTTGACATATCAATACCAAGCGACGAAAAAATACTCGCCACCTCTTCTTTAAGAGGACGATCTACTCGTATCTGTATCAAAGACTGTTGTGTCATGGCAAGCACCTTTCATTTGTAATGACAAGTGTATGATACCATATTTATGTTGTAATTGTCAACCGCCCTCTCAATCCTTGTGCCCAGGGGCGCTGCAAGTGACTTCCGGCTCGCCATTTTCGTCATAGGTTAGCGAATAAACACCTCCGGCAGGGCAAGAAAAATGACCTTGTTTGTCTTCGGGAATGGACTCGCGCACGGCATCCAGTGACGGCTGCTTATCTTCATTGCTCGCCACCCAAGTCTGGATGTCCACTGATATCTCCGCGCGATTAAGCCGACAGCGTTCGTGGATCGGCAACGCCGGTTCATTGATGTCCATACCGCAGTGCTCCTTAAACCAATCGCAGATACGCTGAGCAGAAGACCTCGTAAATCTCACATTGCCGGGAAGGCCACCACGCCACCGTAGGGCTTGTCCATGATGGATGGCAGTCAATGCGATGCGCTTGTCGCCCTTCCACCAATCGATCCCCGGATAGCCACAGCACTTGCACGACGAATGCACACTTGCAAACTTGAACATGCCATTGAACGCGGCGATTTCGGCCTTGTTGGTGATGACATAGAGCGCGGGCTCCTTGTCCAGATTTGGGCCACAGCCGCCATCGCGGACGACGATTCGGTCGGCATCGCGAATCGCCGAGGCGAAACGCATATTGTGAAAAACGCCGAAAACACCAGACACATAAAAAGACCACCACACCGTAATGAAAATCTGCAACGCGGCAGGAACCGCTAAAAATACAAATAACACCCTACGAGGTTTTAACAGACCATTGTCAGAACGATATGGATGCAACAAACCCAATAGTATAGCGACAATCGTGATCGCAAGAAACCCGTCCATGAACAGATCAATGTCCAACATTCCTATGAAAAGGAAAACTGGTGCTGCCAGGAGCGCAATCGCTAGATTGCGCACCACGCTGTAGAGGCGATAAGGCCGCTGGCGCATACTACTTCCTTATGACTCCGTCTCCCGTGACAATGTACTTGTAGGTCGTGAGCTCCTCAAGGCCCATCGGGCCGCGGGCGTGGAGCTTGTCGGTGGAGATGCCGATCTCCGCGCCCATGCCGAACTCGCCGCCGTCGGTGAAGCGCGTCGAGACGTTGTGGTAGACCGCGGCGGAGTCGACGTCGCGCAGGAACTCCGCCGCGCGAGCTTCGTCGCTCGTCACGATGCAGTCGGAGTGGTGCGACGAGTTGGCGTTGATGAAGTCGATCGCGGCGCGGTAGTCGGCGACCTTGGCGACGTTGATGTCGAGCGAGAGGTATTCGGTCCCCGGCTCGTTCTCATGGAGCGTCACGCCCTTGTCCTTCGCCCACGCCTCGACCATCGGCATGAACATGGGCGCGAGCTTCTCGTGGACGAGCAGGCACTCCGCCGCGTTGCACACGCCCGGACGCTGCGTCTTCGCGTTGTCGAGGATGGCGAGCGCCATCGCGAGGTCGGCCTTGTCGTCGACGTAGATGTGGCAGACGCCCTTGTAGTGCTTGAGGACGGGGACGAGCGCCGCCTCGCACATCGCGCGGATGAGGCGTTCGCCACCGCGGGGAATCGCAACGTCGACAAGCCCCACGGCGCGGACGAGCTCGGTGACGGCGGCGTGGTCGAGGATCTCGACGAGCTGGATCGCGTCGCCCTTCATCGCGCCATGCACCGCCGCGGCGAGCGCCTTGTTGGACTCGATCGCCTCCTTGCCGCCACGCAGGATGACGGCGTTGCCGGTCTTGAGGCAAAGCGCCGCGGTGTCGACGAAGACGTTGGGGCGGCTCTCGAAGACGACGGCGATGACGCCGAACGGCACGCGCACCTTGCGGATCTTGATGCCGCTCGGGCGCTCGCGCGTCCAGATCGTCTCGCCGACCGGATCCGGCAGCGACGCGACATGCCGGACGCCTGCGACCATCGCGTCGAAGCGCGCGGGGGTGAGCGTGAGGCGGTCGAGCATCGAGGGGCTGATTCCGTTTCCCTTCGCGCGCGCGACGTCCGCGGCGTTTGCCGCGGCGATTTCGCCGCGGTGCGCCTCGAGCGCGTCCGCGATCGCGAGAAGCGCGGCGTTCTTCTCGTCCGTCGTCATCTTCGCGAGCTCGGCCGCCGCCGAGCGCGCCCTGGTCGCCATGTCGCGAATGTAGGCTGCTGTTTCCATGTCCTTCTCCTTACTTCCTTTCCTTCTCCGCGCCGGTCATCCACTTCGCGGTGTCGGTCTCGCCCGAGTCGGTGGTGGCCGTGCGCACCAGCTGGATGAGCTCCGGGTCCACCAGGTACCGCTTGCCGCGGATGGCGCGGTCGGACGAAATGTAGAGGCGCTTGACGCCGAACTCGTCCTTCGTCTCGACGAAGTTGAACTCTTCGCCGTCTTTCGCCGGATGCGCGAAGAACGCGTCCTTGATCGCCTTGAAGCCCCTGAGTGCGCGGACGTCCTCGTCGTCCAGCCGCCCTTCGCGGTTGGGCGCGATGCCGATGTCCATGGTGCCGCCGTTGCCGACGCTGGAGAGGTACCGGTTCATGAGGTACGCCGCGTGCTTGGTGCGTCCGCGCTCGGAGGCGTGGTAGAACCAGCCGGGGCGGAGCGGGAAGTCGGCCTCCCACTGGCTGTAGCCGCCGTCGCGGACGGCGCTGCGCACCGGATCGACGTCGCCGCGCTCGTTGCCGGGCCAGCGGTATTCGGCGCCGAACTCGCCGCTGAAGACGGTGACCTTGGGCTGCAGTTCGCGCACGAAGCGCAGGATCTCGTCGAAGCGGTAGTAGCCCTTGGGGATCTTCCGCGTCTCCTTGGCGCCGCCGTACCAGCCGTCGCCGCCGTTGGCGCCGTCGAACCACATCTCGAAGATCTCGCCGTACCTGCCGTCCAGCAGCTCGCGCACCTGGGCGTGGTAGATCTCGACGTATTTTTCGGTCGCGTAGTGGGCGCTGTTGCGGTCCCACGGCGAGCAGTAGACGCCGAACTTCAGCCCGGCGCGGCGGCAGGCGTCGCACATCTCGCGCACGTAGTCGCCCTTTCCGCCGCGGAACGGAGACTTGGTGATGTTGTGCTCAGTCGTCTTGGTGGGCCAGAGGCAGAAGCCGTCGTGGTGCTTGGCAACCACCACCAGCCCGCGGATGCCGCCGTCCCTGCACGCGCCAACGATCTGGTCGGCGTCGAAGCGCGCGGGGGCGAGCATCGCGGGGTCCTCGTCGCCGTAGCCCCATTCGCGGTCGGTGAAGGTGTTGAGCCCCCAGTGGACGATGCCGATGATGTCCTCCTCAGCGTCGAGGCGGATGCGGTGCGCGGGGCTTGGCTCGGGCGCGGCGGCGGCGGCCAGCGCGCCAAGCGCCGCGGCAACTACAGCTACAGTCTTCATATTGGCGGGTATTATAGCAAATCCGACGGCCACGCGGCGTGAAAATCCTCCATCCCCAGGGACAGTCCCCACACCTCCCAACGCTGCACCCGGGGACAGTCCCCCTCCTCCTGGCCCCCCTTCCCCTCCTTCTGGGGACTGTCCCCATGGCTGGGACGGCGGTCGACGCCGTTCGCGGCGGCGACGCGGGCCGGCGACGAGCCCAATCTAGGCAACGCCCCTCCTTCGGGCGCGGGCGCGCCCGTCATCCCCGCTCATTCGCGGGCTCCGATATGTCACGGCGTATGCGGGACCCAGGGTCCCAAACCGACGCCGCCGCGGTTTCAGAAGCAGGCGGATG
>CACXRO010000016.1 GCA_902770045.1 uncultured bacterium | reverse complement strand
TAGGTGCGGATCAGCTTGGCGGAAGAGGCGTCGATCGGCACATAGCAGTTGTACTGCTCAAGGACGGCGGGGCAGCGCCAAGAATCGCAGTCCCAGACATGCAGCTTGCAGCGCGGGTCCTGCTTGCCGTGCATAGGACGCTCCCAGCATACGAACTGGTCTTCGGCAAAGCGCACGATCTCGCGCGCCTGCGCAATGCGGCGCTGGTCTGACGGGAAACGCCTGACGAGATACATCGCCGTATCGCAGGCGTCGTGCTTCGTCAGGTTCTGGTAGGGCGAAGTGGGCGCGACGTCCTCGAACTGGCCCTCCCAGTTCCAGGTCGTGAGCGGGCCCTTCTCGATGTACGCGAAGGCCCGGTCCGCCGCTTTCCGGTACTTGGCGTCGCCAGTCAGCGCGTACATCCGCTCGAGGAAACCGAGCATGTGCGCCGGAACAAGCCGGTTCCGCTCGACGCTCTGTCCGTCCTTCAGCCACACGTTGAGCGGCCAGGAGCCGTCCTCGCCCTGCAGTTCCAGGTAGCGGTCGGCAATGCGCACCGCCGCCGCCTTGAGCTCCGGATCCTTCGTCACCTCGTAGAGGTCGAGATAGGCGTTGGCGACCGCGCGGGGGTAGACGAGCATTATCTTGCCGCCGTTCTTGTCGCACATATTCTTCGGGTGGCCGGTCAGGGCCGGATGCGCCTCGTAGGTCCGCGGGAAACCGGCGAGCGGACTCCCCTCGGGCTCGGTGACCGCCATGAGCTTGCGGACCGCGCCTTCCGCCAGCCGCCGCGCGGCCTTCGCCTCGTCGTCCTCGCCGACGGCGAGCTTGGCCATGGCGGAGACGACCGCCGCGCCCATCTTCGAGGGATAGGCGATGAACACCTGGTTGTTGGGGTTCACCATCTCCGCCGGCACCGGCTTGCCGCCCAGGTAGTTCGCCTGGACGATCGGCAGGTTCATCACGTAGCGCGCAATCAGCCTCGCCGACTCCTTCGGCGAACGTTTCGCGGCGGGATACGACCCCGGGACGAAAGGAGCCTGCTTCCAGAAGCTGCGCGCACCGACGTTCGTGATGACGCCGCCATGCGCGTCCAGCGCCTCGCAGCGGACGTCCATCCAGCCAGACAGCGGCAGCTTCCCCCAGATCGGCGCGAGGGAGTCGTTCGGCGAGCGCCCGGTAAACGACTGCTCGACGCCGGATTCGTCCTTCACCGTGAAGCGGTAGGACGCCGCCGTGTCACAGTGCGCAAAGCCGAAGGTCGGCGGATACATGAAGCACACCGACCGAACGTTCCATGCCGGCTGCCCGTCGACGCCGATCGGGCGCACCGGCTTGGCGTAGTCGGCGGCGGCGAGCGCGCGCACTTCGTCGTCGTAGCCGACGGCCGCGGCCAGCTCGGCCAGCGCCGACAACGCGGCGCAGGAGCAGTTAAGCCAGCCCTGCATGGGGTCGTCGCGATTCTCGACTTTCGCATACTCCGTCGGGATGTATCCGTTCGGGCGCTGGATGCGCACGAGCGCGTCCCCAAGCGCCCGCGCCTTCGCGAGGTCGAGCGGATTCTTCCCGGCGCGATAGATGGCGAGGTAGGTGCGGATCAGCTTCGCGTTCGAGGCGTCGACCGGCACATAGTAGACGTACTGCTCGAGCACGCAGGGGTAGAACCAGTCGTCGTAGCGGTTCTGCTGGATGGACGGAACGCCGATCGGCGTGTTGACGCCGTGACCGTTCGCCGCGCACGGCTTCTCCCAGCAGACGAACTGGTCCTCGGCGTAGCGCAGGATGTCGCGCGCTACCGCCAGCCACTTCGGGTCGCCGGGGAAGCGCTCCAGCAGGTAGAGCGCCAGCTCGCAGGCCGGGTGCTTCGACGGGTTCTCGTACTTCTGCACCAGCGGCGAGTCCTCAAACTGCCCTTCCCAGAACCAGTCCTTGAGCGGATGCGCCTCGATCCACGCGAACGCCCTATCTCCGCACGCGCGGTACTTCTCGTCGCCGCAGGTCCGGTAGAGCCGCTCGAGGAAGGTGATGACGCCGGTCGGCTGCACGCGGTTCTCGTTCAGCACCTTGCCGTCCGACTCGCGGATGAAGATCGGCCAGGTGCCGTCCGCCTCCTGGAGCCTCACGTACGTGTCGGCGATGCGCTTCGCGGCGTCCAGGTACTTCGCGTCCTTCACGCGGTCGTAGAGCGCCAGATACGCCGCGCCGACATTGCACGGATAGATGAGCATGTTCTGCCCGTAGCGGAACGACCCCGCCTCGCGCTTGTCCGCGTACGTCGGCGGCCAGTACTCGAGCGGCGCGCCCTGGGGCTGCGAGATCGAGATGAGGAAGTCCGCCGCGTTGCGCGCGAGCTTCAGCGCGTCCGCCGCGCGGTCAGGGCGCCGCTCGGCGTAGCCGAGCATCCCGAGGATGAGCGCAGAGTGCATCTTCGCCGGATAGCAGTTGTGCTTGTAGTCGGGGTCGGGCTTGCCGGTCCTGAGGAAGTACTGCGTAGCCGGACGCTCGAAGATCTCGTCGCCGCACTTCGCCACCGCCTCGGCATAGGAACGCGGCGCTGGCGGATACGCCCCCGGACGGAACGGCGCCGAACGCCAGAACGTGCGCGAGAAGCGGTCGCGCGGCCAGTCGGGGATTCCGTGCTCCTTGCCGTCCTTGTCGACCGCCGAGACGTACACCCAGGCCTGCCCGGGCGCGACGTCGTTCCAGACCGGCGTCAGCGGCGACTGCGACGAAGGCGCGTCGAAGACGTGGGTCCTCCCGGCCGCGTCGAAGACGGTGAAGCGGTACTTCACCGTGCCGGGACCGCCCTTCGAGAAGTCGAACGCCGGCGGATACATGAACATCCGGGCGTATATGTTCCAGAACGGGCTGCCGTCGACGCCGCCGGGGCGTACTGCGTGCGCGTAGTCCTCGCGCGCAAGCGCGCCGAGGTCGGGCGCACCGTCTCCGAAAGCGGCCATGGCAGACGCGCCCAGTACCAGCGCCGCCGCCATCGCCAAAGCCATCATCGCATTTGTAGTCTTCATGCGTGAATTATACCATATTCAGCAGTTCGTAATTCGCTGTTTGGGGGTCGGGGCGGGGGGCTCGGGTTCCTCGGCAAGGGCGCGGGAGGCTGCTTCTGTCGCGCGGCGGTAGACGAGGTCGAGCTCCGGCAGGCACTTCTTCGTGCCCCGCCAGAACGGAACCGGACCCAGCCGGCGCAGTACCGGAGACTCAATCTTCATCGACCAGGTCCTCCAGCATTATCCCGCGCAGGGCGAGCAGCGTCGCCGGCCGCCGCGCGATCTCCTCCCCCAGCACCAGCAGCGCCGCCACCACGTGCTTGCACGGGTTGGCGTAGTCGGGGCAGCTGCAGGCCGAGGTCATGTCGTACTTGCCGGGCCCGAGCTTGCCGCCGGGGAAGAGGTCGAACCCCTGCCGGCGGAAAATCCCCTCCACCTCCGCCGGCAGGTCGTCCGCCAGGATCCGCGCCGCCGTGATCGGCTCGCGCCGCAACGCCTCCACGATCGCCTCGCGCGCCTCGCCGGCCGGCGCGCGGAAGTCGAGCGTGACCGCGTAAGGAGCCTCCCGCATCCCCTGCACCTTCGCCGCGACGCGGCACCCCTCGATCTCCATCGACACCACCTGCCCGCGCACGGCGTAGTCGCGGCCGCGCCCCATCCGCCCCTTGAGCCCCATCGCCTCGAGCGCCTCCGACCAGCGACGCGCCCACCAGCAGCGCGCGCCGCCGCGCGTCTCCTGCATGCGGATACCGGTGGCGTAGCGCGGCACCCTGATCGGGTATCGCTTCGACTTGCTCACTCGCCGCCCCCTTCCGCGACGCCGCCGTCGAGCGACACCGCCCGCCAGAACTCCTCGCCCTCCTTCAGCACCTCCTTGATCCGCACCTTGCGCCGCAGCAGCTCGTCCACGTGCTCCTCCACCGTCCCCTCGGCGATCATCAGGTGCACCAGCACGTCCCGGCGCTGGCCGATGCGGTGCGCGCGGTCCGTCGCCTGGCTTTCCACCGCCGGGTTCCACCACCGGTCGTAGTGGATGACATGCGTCGCCTTGACGAGGTTGAGCCCGAACCCGCCGGCGCGCAGACTGAGGATGAACGCCTTCGGGTCGCTGCGCAGGCTGTCGGGGCGGCCGAACGCCTTTACCTGTTCCTCGCGCTCGCCCGCCGTGAGCCCGCCGTGGAGAAACGGGAACCGGCGCCCGAAGCGCTCCGCGAGCCCGTCCCTCAGCCGCGCGCCGACCTTCGCGAACTGGGTGAAGACGAGCGCCGACTCCCCCGCGGCGAAGATCGACTCCAAAAGCTCGCAGAGCCGCTCGAACTTGCCCTCGCCGTCGCAGACCTGCTTGAGCTCGGTGACGAGCGCGAAGGCGTCGCCGGGCGAGTGCGCGGCGGCGCGGTAGGACGCGAGCGCACCCTCGTAGGCGCGGCGGTCGGCAGGCGAGAGCGTGCAGTACTCGCGCACCTCGCGCTTCGCCCCCAGCTCCGCCGCGACCGCGCGGTCGGTCTTGAGCCGCCGCAGCACGAACGGCTCCAGCGCGCGGCGGAGCCGCGCCTCCGCCCGCGTCGCCGCGCCGCCGGCGCCGGCCCGCACGAAGCGGTCGCGGAATCCGCGGCGGTCCCCGAGCAGCCCCGGGTTGAGGAAGTCCTCGAGCGCCCAGACGTCCATCAGCGAGTTCTCCACCGGAGTGCCGGTGAGCGCGATGCGCGCCGGCGGCGTCAGCGCCCGGAGCGAGCGAGCGGCGCGCGTTTCGGGGTTCTTCACCGCCTGCGCCTCGTCGGCCACCACCGCCCGCCACGCCACCTCGGCGAATGACGCGTGGTCGCGCACGAGCAACGTGTAGCTGGTGACGACCACGTCGCTCTCCGCCGCCGCCTTCAGGAATCCGCTCGCCACGTGGCGCGACTCGCCCTGGTGGACGTAGACCGCGAGCGACGGCGCGAACGCCTTGAGCTCGCGCCGCCAGTTGGAGAGCAGCGTGAGCGGCGCGACTACCAGCACCGGACCCGCCTTCCCTCCACCGCGGGTCGCGAGCATCCACGCGATCGCCTGCACCGTCTTGCCGAGGCCCATGTCGTCCGCCAGCAGCGCGCCAAATCCGTTGTCGGTGAGAAACTTCATCCACGCCACCCCACGACGCTGGTAGTCACGGAGACTGCCGACGAAGCCCGGCGCCTCGGCCTCCGCGCCCGGCAGCCCCGCTCCGCCCGCGTTCCTGAGCTCGTTGACGAACCCGCGCAGCCAGCCGTGCGCGCGCAGCTCCTCGATCTCCAGGCTGCCGACGTGTCCGACGCCAAGCGCGAAGGCGAGCGCCTCCACCTTCCGCGGCGCGCACTTCTCGAGCGCCCGCAGCGCCTCGCGCAGGATGGAGCGGTCGACCTCGATCCAGCGGTCGCGGAAATAGACGAGCGTCGAACCCTGGTCGAGCAGGAAACGGATCTCCTCCGCCCCGACAGGCTCCCCGGCGACGCGCACGGTGAGCTTCACCTCCCCGCGCGCACGCCGCGCGGACGCAGCGTCGGCCGGCGGCGGACCGGACGCGGTGACGTCCGCCTCCGCCGTCACCGCCGCCTTCGGCGGCAGCCCGGCGACGCGGTAGCCGGCCGCCTCCAGCTCGCCCGCGGCAGTGCGCACGAACGCCTCCGCCCCGTCGCGGTCGAGCGGCAGCGCAAGCTCGCCATCGCCGCCGCGCGCGGCAAGTCCGCACAGGGCCGGCCACACGCCGACCGCCTGTCCGAGTGCGCGCAGCATGCGGCGCGAGCGGCTAACGCGGCAGACCACCTCAAAGGCGTCGCCGGCCGGCCTGAGCTCGAAGACGATGCCGCGGCGCGACTCCGCGTCCAGGCGCGCGCCGCCGCTCCACTCCTCGAGCTCCGCGGCGAATGCGGCGCACTCCGCGTCGTCCCAGACCACCAGCCCGGAGCGCGACCGCAGCGCGGCGATCCATGCGTCGTGCAGCGTCTCGTGACGGTCAAGCTCGGCGTCTTCGGTAAGCGGCGTCATCGCCGCCGCGCGCACGTACTCGTCCACCCAGAACGGGTCAGCCCCGCCGGAAAGCGCGCGCCAGCGCGCGTGCCAGCCGTCGTCCTCGCGCGCGAGCGTCGGCAGGAACCTGCCCGACGCCACCGTGCGCAGGGCTTCAAGCTGTTTCGGGCTGTGCCTCATCCGGTGGCGAACCGGCGCCCTCCTGCGGCGCGGCGGGGGACTCGTCCCCGCCGGCGACTTCGCCGAGGGTTTTCGTGCCGGAAAGGAGCGCCACGACCTGCTGCTGCACCCCGGCGATGTTCTCGAGCCGGAGGCGTGGGTCGAGGATGACGAAGGTGTCGCCCTGCTTGCGGTCTTCGTAGACGCGGCGGATGGTGGAGTCCTCGAGCGTCTTTGCGTCGCGCTCGACAAGGATCTTGGAGCGCTCGAGCATCACCGCGAGCACATAGACCACGTTCTGCATCGCGGGGTCGTCGAGGGCAATAAGCTGACGCAGCAGCTCGCCGGCGTCCTCCTTCTTCACCGGCTCGCTCTTCGGCTCCTTCACCGGCGCGAGGTAGACGCCGTCCCACACCGAGAACGGCTCCCAGTCACGCTCCTGCGTCTTCCAGCACTCCGGGTGGCAGTCGTAGCGGTCGTAGCCGGACGCGGTCTCCCTGAGCGCGCTCACCACCGGCGCCTTGTCCACCAGCGGCTTGCCGCAGATCGTGCACACGTGCCCGCGGCTCCTTATGTTCCATTCCTGACTCATTAGAGCGTATTATACCAAAAACAGCGCGGCGTTGGCGTCGAGCTGCGCGGCGAGCGCGTCCGCGGCGACACCGCGCAGGCGCGCAATCTCCGCGACAATCTCGCCGACGCCGGGGCCGACTTCGTCAGGAGAAGTACGGTCGGTCTCGGCGAGCAGGTGGTCGGCGGGAATTGCCTTCACGAGCTCGCGGTAGTTGACTGCGTGGTCGTTGAGCACCGCAGGTCCGACGGACACGAAGCCGTTGAGCGCGAAGATCCGCGGCAGCAGCCCGGCGCTCCGCGAAAAGCCGTGGAAGATGTACGCGGGCGCGCGCCCCGAGGAACAGTCCTCCACCTCCTTCACCACCTCGCCCCAGCACTTCGCGCCGTGGAGGACGGCCGGACGGCGCAGTTCCGCCGCGAGCGCGAGCTGGGCGCGGAACGCCGCGCGCATCGCGTCGGGGATGTTCCGTTCCTTGAGCCTGTCGAGCCCGATCTCGCCCACGCCGGCGGACGGGTCAGCGGCGAGCCGCTCACGCAGGCGCTCCAGCCAGCCGTCGCTGGGCGAGGCGCCGTCCAGGAACGCCCAGGGATGGACGCCGAGGAACCTTGCGTCGCCCTCGCCGGCCTCGCCGCCGAAGGGCTCGCAGACGAAGTGCCTGTCCGCGCCGGTGCGGCAGTGGCAGTGCGCGTCGGTCATGACGCCGCGAGCGCGGCGAAGATGTCCGCCGGCTCGGGCATGCGGCCGAGGCCGACCGTGCCGCAGGCGAGCTCGCCGGTACCGGGAACGAGCACCTTCACGCCGCGCGCGGCAAGGGCGGCGACGTTCTCCTGCGTGACCGGGCTCTCCCACATGCCGTCGTTCATCGCCGGCGCCAACACGACCGGCGCGCGCGTCGCGAGGAGCGTGGAAGTGAGGAGGTTGTCCGCGAGGCCGTAGCGCAGCTTCGCGATCGTGTTCGCGCTCGCCGGCGCGACAACCGCGATGTCGCAGTCGGCCAGCGAGATGTGCTCCGGGCGCCATTCGGCGGGACGGTCGAACTCCTCGATGTAGACGGGGTTCCTCGAAAGCGTCTGGAAGGTAAGCGGGCCGACGAACTTGGTCGCGGCGGGCGTCATCACGACGCGCACCTCGTCGCCGTTCTTCACGAACAGGCGCACCAGCTCCGCGGCCTTGTACGCCGCGATCGAGCCGGTGACGCCGAGAAGTATCCTTCTGCCCATGTCCATTCCCCTTTCCGCTACTTCGCCGCCGCGGCAATCCCGCGGCGGAGGTCGTCCACCGCCGCCTTCATGTCCGCCTGGGCGAAGAGATAGCTGCCGGCGACGAACATGTTCGCGCCCGCCTTCGCGGCGAGCGGGATCGTCTCGGCGTTGCCGCCGCCGTCGATCATGATGTCGAGGTCTGGACGGCGTTCCCGGAGCCACGTCACCTTGGGCAGGCATTCGGCGATGAACTTCTGGCCGCCGTAGCCGGGGTGCACGGTCATCACCAGCGCCTCGTCGACTTCGTCCAGGTAGGGAAGGAGGATCTCCACCGGCGTCTCGGGATTGAGGACAATCGCCGGCTTCGCGCCGAGCGCGCGGATGCGACTGAGCTCGTGGTGGAGGTCGCAGTCGGCCTCGACGTGGATCTGGACCGTCTGGGCGCCGGCCTTGACGAACTTCTCGAGGTAGAGGTCGGGACGGGACATCATCAGGTGGACGTTGCGGTAGAAGCCCGGGCAGGTCCTGCGGCAGAAATCGACGATCGACGGGCCGAAGGACATGTTGGGCACGAAGTGCGGGTCCATGATGTCGAGGTGGATGGCGTCAGCTCCCGACGCCTCCGCGCGCCGGAGCTCTTCGGCGAGATGGCCGATATCCGCGGCGAGGAACGAGGGCAGGATGTCGAACTTCATCACAGCATGTTCCTCATGATCTTGCCGGAGACGGTCTTGGGGAGCTCGTCGCGGAAGACCACGATGCGCGGGTACTTGTAGGGCGCGGTGTGGGTCTTCACGTAGTCCTGGATCTCCTTCTTGAGCTCCTCGGTCCCCTCCTTGCCCTTCACGAGCTTGATCGTCGCCTTGACCACCTGGCCGCGCACCGGGTCGGGCGCGGCGCTGACGCCGCACTCGACGACGTAGGGCAGCTCCATGATCACGTTCTCGATCTCGAACGGGCCGATGCGGTAGCCGGAGGACTTGATGACGTCGTCGGCGCGGCCGACGTAGTGGTAGTATCCGTCCTCGTCCTTCCACGCCACGTCGCCGGTGTGGTAGCAGCCGTGGCGCCACGCCTCGGCCGTCTTCTCCTCGTCCTTGTAGTAGCCGATGAAGATGCCGGGATGCGGATCGGAGCGCGGCGTCCTGACGACGATCTCGCCGTGCTCGCCGGCGGGGACGGAGTGTCCCTCGGCGTCCACGAGGTCGATGCCGTAGTCGGGGATCGGCTTGCCCATCGCGCCCGGCTTGATCTCGTCGCCAAAGAGCGTCCCGAGCGCGCAGGTGGTCTCGGTCTGGCCGAAGCCCTCGTAGATGGAAAGCCCGGTGGCGCGCTTGAACTGGGTGAACACCTCGGGGTTCAGCGCCTCGCCCGCGGTCGTCGCGTGGCGGACGGACGAGAAGTCGTACTTCGAGATGTCCTCCTTGATGAGCATGCGGTACATCGTCGGCGGCGCGCAGAAGGTGGTGATGCCGTACTTCGCGAACATCGGCAGGATCGCCTCCGCGTGGAAGCGCGAGAAGTCGTAGACGAAGAGCGCCCCCTCGCACATCCACTGCCCGTAGAACTTGCCCCAGCTCGCCTTAGCCCAGCCGGTCTCGGAGATGGTGAAGTGGAGGCCGTCGCGCTCCACCTGGTGCCAGTACTTGGCGGTCACGAAGTGGCCGAGACCGTAGAGGTGGCTGTGGAGCGCCATCTTCGGGTAGCCGGTCGTGCCGCTGGTAAAAAACATGAGCATCGGGTCCTTGCCGCCGGGCGAGTCGGGGCTCCTGCCGTAGACGCGCGAGAAGCCCACGTACTCCCGGTCGAAGCTGCGCCAGCCCTCGCGGTCGCCGTTGACGATCATCCTGAGGAGCGGCTTCCGCGAGGGATCCTCCTTCGCGAGCTCCGCCTCGGCGAGCTCCGCCTGGTGCGCGACGTCCCCGTCCGCCGTGCAGACGAGCGCCTTCACGTCCGCCGCCTTGAAGCGGTAGGTGAGGTCGTGGACGAGCAGCTGGCTCACGGCGGGGATCACGATCGCCCCAACCTTGTGGAGCGCGAGCGCGGCGGGCCAGTACTGCCAGTGGCGCTTCAGCACGAAGAGCACCTTGTCGCCCTTGCCGATGCCGAGCGACTTGAAGTAGTTCGCCATCTGGTTGGAGATGTCGCTGATCTCGCGGAAGGTGAAGCGGCGCTCGGTGAAGTGGTCGCTGACGTGCAGCATCGCGAGCTTGTCCGGGTACTTCGCCGCAATCGCGTCGATGACGTCGAAGGCAAAGTTGAAGTTCTCGGTGTTCTTGAACCTGACGTGCTCGAGGTGGCCCGATTCGCTCTCCTCCGTCTCGACGAAGCGGTCGACGACGAGCGGCACCTTGGAGTGCCGCGGGCGCACGGTCTCGAGCCCGAGGTGGCTGTCGCCGTCCTCGCCGGCCATCACCATCGCGAGGAAGGTGACGCCGTTCGGGTCCGTCGCCATCATCCCGTGCGGCGTCGAGGACCGGTAGTAGATCGAGTCGCCCTCGTTGAGCTCCTCGACGTGCTCGCCGACGCGGATCTTCATCGAGCCCTTGAGGACGATGTCGAACTCCTGTCCGGCATGGGTCGTGGTGGAGATCGGCTTGTCGAGGAGGTCGGGGTCGTACTTGTAGGTCACCCAGTAGGGCGTGCCGAGCCGGTTCTGGAACATCGCCGCCTGGTTGCGGATGTCCATGTGCGACTCGTGCGCGGTGAGCGGACCCTGCCCCGCGCGCGTCACCTCGTAGCCGGAGAGGTGCGCCGAGTGGCCCTTCAGGAGCGCGTTGATGTCGATGCCGAAGGCGATCGCGCACTGGTGGAGGAAGTTGAAGGTCGGGTCGACCGCACCCGACTCGACGGCCTTGTACTCGTCGACGGAGACCTCGGTCTTCTCCGCCATCTGCTCGACGGAGTAGCCGATTATCTCGCGCATCTCGCGGATGCGCGAGGCCATGTCCTGGAGGCGTTCTGCCGCGCTTGCGTCCATGGCTTCCACCTCACAGCACCCTGAGCTTCACCGGCTCCTCGCCGGTAACGCCGCTCGCGCGGATCTCGTCAAGCGCGGCGTCCAGGGCGGACGCCTTGGCGCGGTGGGTCATCGCCACCACCGGCACCGGCTGGTTGCCTTCGCGCGTCCCCTTCTGGGAAAGCGCGGAGATCGAGACGCCGTGCCGCCCGAGCGCCGCGGCGACCGCGCCGATCGCGCCGGGACGGTCCTCCAGCATGAAGCGAAGGTAGAACTTCGAGGCGATGTCGCCCGCGGCGCGCAGGGTCGCCTTGCCCTCGGCGTAGGTCGGCACGGCGCGCTGGTAGCGCGTCTCGCCGTGCGCGAGGTTGCGCGCGATGTCGCCGATGTCGCCGATCACCGTCGAGGCGGTCGGCTCGCGCCCGGCCCCGCGGCCGTAGTACATCGTGCGGTCGGAGAGGTCGCCCTTGACCATCGCCGCGTTGAAGGCGTCGTTCACGCCCGCGAGCATATGGTCGAGCGGGATGAGCGTCGGGTGCACCCCGACCTCCACCTCGTCGCCTTCCTTCGCCACCACCGCCAGCAGCTTGATGCGGTAGCCGAGGTCGGCGGCGAACTTCACGTCCATCCCGGAAAGGCCGCGGATGCCCTCGACCTGCACCTGGTCGAGCTGCGGCTGGAAGCCGTAGGCGAGCGCGGAGAGGATGCACGCCTTGTGGGCGGTGTCGAAGCCGTCGATGTCGAGGGACGGGTTCGCCTCCGCGTAGCCGAGGCGCTGCGCGTCCTTCAGCACCTCGTCGAACGGCAGCCCCTCGCGCTCCATGCGCGTGAGGATGTAGTTGCAGGTGCCGTTGAGGATGCCGTAAATGGACTCGATCTCGTTGCCGGAGAGTCCCTCGCGCAGGACGCGGATGATCGGGATGCCGCCGCCGACGGAGGCACCGAAGTAGATGTCGACCCCGGACTTCTCCGCCGCGTCGAAGATCTCGCGCCCGAACTCGGCGAGCAGCTTCTTGTTCGCCGTCACCACGCACTTCTTCGCGGCCAGCGCGGCGAGGACGAGCTTCTTCGCGATGCCAGTGCCGCCGATGGTCTCGACCACGATGTCGACCGACGGGTCGGCGACGACCGACTCCGCGTCGGTGGTGAGCACGTCCGCCGGGACCGCGACGCCGCGGTCGGTGGTGATGTCAAGGTCAGCGACCTTCCTGAGGACGATATCCACCCCCAGCCGCTTCGCCATCACTTCACGATGATTGAGGAGCCCGCCTGCGACTCCCGCGCCGACGGTCCCGAACCCGAGTATGCCAACTCCAATCTGCTTCATATACGCCTTTCTTCAGATAGAAATGCGTATTATACCAAAAATCGGCGCATCGTGCGGCCGCACCTACCTCGCCCAGCGGGCCTTGTAGAGCTTGGAGCCGGGGATGGTGAGGTAGACGCGGAAGCTCTCGTCGGCGGAGTAGGTCTCGATCGTGTCGGTGCACCATGTCGGGCTGAAGCCGGCCTTCGGCACCGTGACGAGGAAGTGCTTCCCGTCGCGGTGGGGGTCGAAGCACTTCGCGTCCATCCGCCAGATGGTGAGGTCCCGGCGCCAGTCGAGGGAGTCCATGTCGAAGAACACGATCTGCTCGTAGGTGGTCATCGCGAGGAGACGCGAGCCCGGCACCGGCATGAGGTCGTGCGCGTAGGTGAGCCCCAGCGGGGCGATCAGCCACGTCCGCTCCACGTCAAGCGAGAACGTCGTCCCGTCGTACCCGACGCGGCACATGTGCAGACCCTGCGTGTCCGAGACGAACATCCGACCCAGCGTCGAGTCCCAATACAGTCCGTGCGGGTTGTCCATCGCGAACTGGGTGCGGTTCTGCGAGTTCGGCGACTTCGCCCGCGAGCCCGAGATGTCGTAGAGGTAGACGCCTTTGTTCGCCGGGTTGGAGGTGTCGGTCGCCGCCACGGCCACGATGTCGTTCGGCAGCAGCTCGATCGAGTGCGGCCAGCCTGAGCTCTTGCCCCAGGCGAGCACGTTCGTCTCCGCAAGGCCGACCACCGCCCAGCGCCCGCCGTTGGCCGCCATCGCCACCGCGGTGCCGTTCTTCACGATCTTGCACTCGGCCACGTTGCCGCTGAATCCGGAGCGGTCGCTGGTCGGGATCGTCGTGTCCTCCCCGCCGGCCCAGCGCCAGACCACCTCGGTGCCGCGGTAGATCTTGATCGCCTGGTCCGCCTGGTCGCAGACGATTATGTCCTCGAGCGGCAGCGGATCCGCGTCCGCTCCGCCGCCGCTGATCGTCTCGGTCGGCGGCTCGTCCGGCGGCGCCGGGCGCTCCACCCGCGCCCCGCCGGGCCCGACGTAGATGACCAGCCCCTGGTACGGCGTCGCGGTGGCGTAGGGAGTGTTGCCGTAGAAGCCGAGGTTGACGCGGCGGCCTTGGTATCCCCAGGACTTCGATGGCTCGCGCGACCAGTCCGACGACGGGTCGCCCGCGTCGATCGCCCGCGACTGGGCGCCGTAGGCGCAGACGCGCACCCCGCGCGTCTCGTCCACGTACCCCGCGCGGCCGCGGAGGTGCACGCTGAGGCCGAGCAGCTTGTCGATCGCCGCCGCCGGGAACGCGACCGCGTAGCTTCCGTAGCCGTACATGTACCGCAAGTCGTCCATCGTCGACACGAACCCGGGGCTGCCGAAGCGCAGCCCCGCGCCGCGCGCCAGCACGCCGCCGTCGGCAACGAAGAGCGCGTTGGTGCTGTCCTCGGAGAAGAAGGTGTAGGACACGCGCGCCACCGCGCCGGACGCCACGTAGACGTCCACGCCGGCGGCGGACTGCGGCCGCGGCAGCAGGTTGCCGTAGAAGATCGAGTTCACGATCCGCGCCTCGCCGGAGCGGACGTTGAGCCCGCCGCCGGCGTTCGCCCAGACGTCGTCGAGGTTGGCGGCGAAGGTGCAGTTGACGATCTCGCACGACGCCGCGGCCGACCCCGGCGCGAAGTAGATCTCGCCGGCACCGCCTGAGTTGGACTGGCCGTACCCCTGCACCGAGTTCTGGTTGGCGAGCCAGAGGCAGTTGGTGAAGGCGCTCTCGCCCGAGGTCGTGACGATGCGCACCGTGCCGCCGCCGCCGCCGGAGCACCAGGCGCGGTTGCAGATGAACCGGCAGCGGCGGGCCGTGACCGGCGCGCTGGCGGCGTAGATCGCCGATCCCGCCGCGTTCTGGTATCCGTCCGTGTTGCCAACCGGATTGCTGAAGGGAATGCCGTTGGTGACGAAGAGGCAGTCGTCAAGCGTCGCCCGCGCCAGGTTGCGCAGCGAAGCGCCGAAGCCGTAGCCGGCCGAGTTCCTGCTCCCGTAGCCCATCGACGCCGGCGGCAGTCCGTTGCCGGCGAAGACGCAGTTCGTCGCCGCGAAGAGCGTCGTGCCGGCGGTGCCCTCGACCGCGAGACCGTAGCCGTATACGCCGCCGGTGAGCCTGAAGCCGCAGCCCACGATCTCGCAGTCGGCGAGCGAGAGGTCGCCGGAACCGGTCTTGGAGACGCCGGCCCCGCGCGAGCTGCGGAAGCAAATGCGCTCCACGGACAGCGAATAGCCGGACGAGACGTCCATCGTGTTCACCACAGTCTGCCCGTCCACCACCGACTTGACTCCATCTGCGCGCTCGGAGGCGGAGCTCTCCGTGCCGACGAAACCGCCGCGCACCGCCGCCGCCGCGGGCAGCGCGATGGTGGTGTAGGGGGCGACGCAGACGTTCGTGCCCGCGAACCAGATCTCGTTCTTCTCGGCCGTGACCGCCTTCAGCGCGGCGTGGAAGTCCGGGTACGCGTCGGTCCAGTTCTCACCGGTGCCGCGGCAGGTCGCGCCGGAGCGCACGTGGATCACGTTCGCGGGACCGCCCTTCCCGTACCACGGCGGCGTAGGCGCCGCCACCGTGGTCTCGACGACGCGCTGGTCCGCGCCGCCGACGGCGACCGCCTGGATCCTCACCGTCAGCTCCGTGCCCGTCGGCAGATACAGCGGCGGCATGTACTCGATCCGGTCGCCGAGCGACGCGCCGTAGAACGTGCCCGAATCGACGAGGACGTCGCCGTTGGTGTAGACGCCGACCGTCACCGTGGCGCTGAACACGCCGTCGCCGCCGAGGTCGAAGGCGACCTGGGGCTGAGAATAGCCGTCGGGATAGGTCACGGCGACGGACGCCGGGACTTCCGGCGACCCGGTGGCGGACTTCGACGCCTCCGCGGTGTTGCCGTAGCGGCCGAGGTTGGCGCGGCCGCCGTTAGGCGCCGGCTCGAGGGCGTAGGGCGCGGCGGGATCAGCCGCGTCGATCGCCGACGAGACGAGGGCGGTGTCGGTGAACCACTCCGACGAGCCGTTCTGGCGGTAGCCGGCGCCGGAGAGGAGATGCGCGTCGAAGTTGAGGACCGCCGCGAGGTTCGTCGCCGAGGTGGCGAAGTAGAGCGGCGAGGCCGAGGACGGAAACGCCTTCTCGCCCGAGCCGCCGATCGCCGCGAGGACGCTCGACGCCGGAGTCACCGTGCGCGGGTCGCCGTAGATGATCTCCCCCGCCGCGCTCGGCAAGGTGATCGTCGCCCCGTCCGCCGCCGAGATCCAGCGCACCCCCTCGCCGCCGAAAAGGCAGTGGCCGACGGACAGCGTGCCCGCCGCGAGATGGACGTCGGCGCCGTTGAGCGCGTAGGAGCCGACGACGTTGCCGGCGAAGATGCTGTTCGCCAGGGTGAACGCGCCGCTGAGGAAGTGCACGCCCGCGGTGCCGCCCACCGTGTCGGCGATGTTGCCGAAGAAGGTGCAGTGGTCTATGGACGCGGTCTGCGAGGTCGAGCCGAGGTTGAGGACCAGCGTCCCGTCCAAGTCGCCGGGCCCATCGGCGCCGCCGCCGTTGCAGGTGATGTTGCCCGCAAAGAGGCAGTGGTCGAATGAGGTGCCGGACGCGCTGCCATTGACCCAGACGATGCCGCCGTAGAAGTAGCGCGAGGCGTCCGGGTAGTGCGAGTAGCCGCGGTTGAGGCGGAACTCGCAGCCGCTCGCGATCACCGGGACATCGGCGGCGTAGAGCGCGAACCCGCGCACGTTGTAGCTGAAGGACATGGTAGTGCTGTAGGCGCTCGAAGGCGCGATGCCGTTGGAGACGAACGAGGTTTCAATGAGGCGCAGCGCTCCGAGGTTGGCGGCATAGACGCCGTGCCCGTAGAGGTTCCTCCAGCCGGCTACCGTGTCCTGGTTGGCCCTGACGACGCAGTTCGACATCGTCACCTCCGTCATTCCGGCCGCGCCGGAGAAATACGCGCCGATGCCGCTGTGATCGGATCCGCTGGCGCCAACATTATACACGTTGGAGTCGAAGCGGCAGCTCAGCAGCCTCAGCGACGTGGCTCCGCTCTTCGCAAATCCCCTTCTGGTGCTGCGCGTGAAGGCGAAGTTCTCGATCGTCACCACTTCGTCCGGCGTGGTGGCGGCCGAAACGCCCATCAGCGAGCCGACGAAAGTGCCGCCGCCGTCGAGCACCGTCTCCGGCACCGCCGCCATGGCGTCGCCCGCGGTGCCTGCATAGCCGCCGCGGATGGTCACCGGGTTGGGCACGGCGATCGCGGCGACAACCGGGTACGTGCCCGCCTTGACGAGGATCTCGTCCTCCTTGCGCACCGCCGCGGCGATGGCGTTGGTGAGCGACATCGGGCTCGCCCAGCTCTGGCCGTCGCCCTCGGTCTCGAGCGAAAGCGCCGTCACCCGGAAGCGCGCGGCGATCTTGAAGGATGCCGTGGCTGACTCCCCCGCGCACGAAGTGCCGGGCCTGCCGGTCACGGTGATCACCGCCGTGCCGTAGGCCTCGTTGTCCACGTAGGTGAGCTCGAAGTCGCCGGGATTGAGCTCCATGCCGCTCGCCTTGTCCGCCAGCTCCGGAATCGGCTCGCAGGGGTTGACGCCGTCGAAGAACTGCACCGGGATCGGCAGGATGTCGAACGTCGCCACGGCCGGGGTCTTCGAAGCCTCGGCGGTATTGCCGTATGCGCCCTGGTTGACCCGTCCGCCGTTCGGCGTCGGCTCGTTCGAGAAGTCGGAAGCCGGGTCGCCCGCGTCGATCGCCGGCGAGGCGAGGAGCGCGTCGGTGAACCACTCGTCGCTGCCGTTCTTGCGATAGCCGGCCGGAGTCTTGAGGTGGACGTCCAGCGCTATCGCATCCGCATTCTTCGCCGGATCGAAGTGGAGACGGCCGGTAGTGGCGAGGCAGGCGGCGAAGTCATCGGCGGACGACACGAACAGCGGATCGCCGTAGATCACGCCGTCGCCGAGCTCGAGGTTCGCCGCCGAAGTCGCGGTGACGGACGCCGACGACGAGAAGAGCGTGTAGCCGGCGACGAGCTTTCCGCTCGCCTGCACGCCGATGTCGGCGCCGACGGTCGCGGAAGTGCCGACGCGGTTGCCGTAGAAGACGCAGTTGGTCACCAGCGCCACGCCGTTGACGACAGTCATGCCCGCCGAGGCGGTGGTGCCGTCTGCCGTGTTGTAGGCGAAAGTGCAGTTCTCCACTATGTTGGTATACGTTGCGCCGCACATAAGCACAAGCCCGCCGTAGGTCGCGCCGACGCCCTTTTCGGTATACACATCCTCGTTGCCGACGAACGCGCAGTTGCGCACTGTTGCCGCCGGCTGGACATTCGGATGATCCTTTGAGGTTGCGACGACATTCACGCAGCCGCCTCCGGACATTTTGCTATTTGCGTTCTTGCCGCCGAAACCGCGATTGCGCAGAAACAGGCAGCGCGTCGCATTGAAGGTGGACTTGCTGCAGCACACCGCACTTCCCTGGAGACAGTAGGAATTTGCACCTGTCCACGCCTCAATGTCCTTGGGCACGCCGTTAGAAACGAAGGCACAGTCCTCGGCATAGAAAAGTCCATTAATATCGCATACGCCGCAGCCATAGTAGTCACTGCCCAGCGTAACATTTCCGGAAATAAAGCCATTGCCAGAGATCTCGCAGTCATATAACAGGTGGCGGCTCTTGGACGTGGAGTTCTGCTGCTGTCCGTTGAAATACATCCCATGCGCGCCAGTCGTATTTCGGTTGGCGACGAAACGGCAGTTGCGGCACTCTATGCCTTGCGAACCGTTCAGGTAAAGCCCTGCGGCCGTCATATTGCAGAACTCCATATTTTCCACATGGTCGAACTCCCCGTAAAGATAGTTGCCTGCAGTGGTGTTGTCCTGAAAGCCGTATGCCACCGTCCCGCCGCCGTCGTAGATCGACCTCGCCCCGGTTGGATCCAACGCGAGCGGGTTGGAGGAGTCGCCAGCGAAGCCGCCGATCTGGATGACGCGCTTCGTGTACACGCACGACGCCGGCAGCATGTAGCGGCCGGCCTTGCAGTGGATCTCGGTATAGTGGGCGGCGTTGGCAAGGCGCACCGCGTTCGTGGGCGTGGTGGCGGTCGCCCAGGAAAGACCGTCGGCATCGTCGCTGCCGTCTGGCGCGACGTAGATTACCTTGTCGGAGTTAATTTGGATATCCTGAATGAACAGCTGGCCGCGGTCGGTGCCGGCGTAGCCGTTGTTGGCGGTGAACTTGAAGCGATATCGGCGATAACTCGCGCGTATCTTCATTGGGACCAACAAGTTGTTCGAACAGCCGTTGCCTGGCACTGGAAGCGTTTTGTCATCAACAAGTTTATTCCAATTCTCGCCATCATTGGAACCATAGATCTCATACCTCTTCGGTGCGGATGACCGATAGTCGGTAGTGCCGCTGCGGTAATAATAGTTGTTGACGCCCCAGATGGCAAAACGCGAGACGATGATGTCCTCGCCTGGACGGAAATCATCGGCGATGACATAGTCGATGATAATCGGGTTCTCCTCGCTCGGTGGAGTGAAGCCTTCATCCGAAGCCGTCAGGAGGCAGTAAATACCACTCTTATATCCATGCTCGCCGTCAAACGCCTTCGCGAGCGTTCCCCCGGTCACCCGCCCACTTACCGCCGTGATCGTGGCCTTGCCTGCCGAGCGCACGGCGGCGGTGATGTCCTCTGCCCTGGCCGAGAGCCCGGCGACGGCGAGCGCGGCGGCGAGCGCGACCATGGCGGCGTGAAATCGAATTGCGAATTTCATCGACAGTCCTCCTGTGTTCTGGGTTTGTGTCGAATTATAGCACATATCGCCAGCGCATACAATCCGTTTGCGCAAAATTTTCAATTCGCCACCTTGCGCAAACGGAAGCATTTTGGTATACTCCCGCTTATGAAGGACAGAAAATCGTCAGGAACCGTGCTCTTCTTCCGCTCGCCGCAGCGGCGGGAATGGCCGGCGAAGGAGAAGCTCGAGGGCATCTACCGCTTCGCGCGGGCGAGGCGCTGGAAGGTCGTCACCATCGAGGCGCCCGGAACCGCCGCGGCAGCGCGCGCCGCCGTGTCGGGCTGGAGCCCGCTCGGCTGCCTCGTCGACATGGACGCGTCGCGCCACGTCTTCACGCCCGAGGCGCTCGGCGGCACGCCGGCGGTGTTCCTCGACTTCGACGAGCGGCTGCTCGGCGGGCGCACCTTCCGCGTCAACCACGACCCCGTGGCCGTGGGAACGCTCGCGGCAAAGCGGCTTTCGGTCCTCGGCTGCGCCGGCTACGCCTTCGTCGGCTACACCCGGGAGTGGGCGTGGTCGCGCGCGCGGCTCGACGCCTTCCGCGCCGCGCTCGGTCCGGCAGGGGAGGGCGTCCGGCACTTCGAGTTCCCCGCCGCGCGCCAGCCGACCGCCAGGATCCGCGCCGCCTTCGGGCGCTTCGTCGCCGCGCTGCCGCGGCCCTGCGGGCTGATGCTCGCCAACGACGCGCTCGCCGAGGAGCTGTATCCAGCCTGCGCCCGCGCCGACGTATCCATCCCCGGCGACCTCGCCGTAATCGGCGTGGACGACGACGAGCGGCTCTGCAACAACCTGCGGCCCTCGCTCTCGTCGATCCGGCTCGACTTCGACCAGGCCGGCTGGCTGCTCGCCGAGCTGCTGGACCAGCGCATCGCCGATCCGTCGCTCAGCCCGGTCGTGCGCTTCTACCGTCCAATCGGCGTCGCACCGCGCGAATCGACCGCGCGCCCGGCCGCGGCGGCGACGACGGACTCGCTCGTCGCCCGCATCGACCGGCAGATCGCCGCGCACGCGCTCGACGGCAGCACGGTGGCGCAGATCCTCGCCCCGCTCGACTGCTCTCGGCGGAGCGCCGAGACCCGCTACCGCGCCGCCAGGGGCAAATCCATCCTCGCCGCAGTCCGCGAGCTACGCCTCGACCGGGCACAGGAGCTGCTGCGCGACACCAGCATCCCGGTGGCCGCCGTCGCCGCCGCCTGCGGCTACGCCCGGCCGGCCCACTTCGCCGCCCTCTTCCGCGCCCGCACCGGCCTCACCATGTCCGCGTTCCGCCGGCGGTCACGCTGACCCGGCTGGGGTCGTGGCCGCTGCGCGTCACCTCGATGTGGGTGGAGATGCGCTCGCGCAGGCGCTCGACGTGGCTGATCACGCCGACCTTGCGCGAGCCAGTGATGGCGTTGAGCCGCTCCAGCGCCTCGATCGCGGAGTTGAGGTGCTCCCCGCTCAGGGTGCCGAACCCCTCGTCGATGAGCAGCATGTCCACCCCCAGCCCCGTGTCGTTCATCCCCGCCAGCCCCAGCGCCAGGGCCAGCGAGACCAGGAACTGCTCGCCGCCCGAAAGCGTGTGGACCGGACGCACCACCCCGCCCTCGAACGAATCGGCCACGGACAGAGTAAGACCCTCGCAGGACAGCTCATACCGCTCCGAAAGCTGCTTGAGGTAGTGGTTCGCCTTCCCCAACACGTTCCCAAGCACGTACGACTGGATCACGCGGCGGATCTTCTTGCCGTCCCCGTCGCCGAAGTGGTTGTTAATCGGACCCCAATCCCCAAGCTCTTCGTCAAGCCGCTTCCGCTCTTCCTCCTTCGCGGCACGCTCGACCGCGCACTTGTCGTCGTCATCCAGCTGCTGCTGGCAGCGGCCGCGCTCGTCGCGTAGCTTGTCCGCCTCCTCCTTGAGGCTGCCGGCCTGCGCCGCAAGCGACTCCTCGCCCTCGTCGTCGGCCAGGTCCTGCGGACGCCCCTCGAAGTGCCGCGCCATGGACTTCTGCGATTCCGCAAAGCGCCCCAGCAGCCCGTCGACTTCCGCCGTCGACGCCGCCGCCCGCGCGCCCGCCGCGATCGCGGACAGCTCGGCGACCTTGCCCACGGCACGGACGATGCAGTCGGCGACCTGTCCCTTCGACTGCCCGAGCGACTCTACCGCGCTCTCCGCCCGCGGCAGTTCCGCCTTCCTCTGCGCATACTCCTCCGCCTCGTCCTTGAACGAATCCTCGACCGAATCGGGATCCCGCTCCCACGCCTCCAGCCACTCGCGCTCGGACACCCTGTTCGCGACTTCGTCCAGCTTGGACGACTCCCGGTCCGCGTTATTCTTGATTGAGACCTTCTGCTTCTCCACGGCGCTCTGGACGGTCGCCAGCGCCTTCTCGGCAACGGCCTTGGCATCCTTTGCGTCATCACGCGCCTTCTCCTCCTTCTTCAGCGCATTCTGGAGCTTCTTGACCTGCTTTTCCTGCTTATCGATCTCCTTGAGCTTGCCGTCGAGCTCCGCGATATTCGCCTCGCACGCCTCGATTGCCGCGCGCAGGCCTTCGGGAGTCCCGCTATTTGCGCCGCAGGACTCCGCCCCCGCCAGCGCATCCTTGTATTCGTTGGCAATCGCGGCATTTTCCTTCGCGATGAGCTTAGCCTCGCTTTCGAGACTCTTGCGCAGCGCCTCGACCCGGGCCGTCGCCTCGTTGTAGCACCGCTCCTTGTCCCTGAAGACAGTTTCGGCTTTCTTGCACTTGGTATCGAGCGCCCGGAACAGCTTCGTGAACTGACCGCCGGACCGCAAAGACTCGATCTTGTTCCCGCAGACGGGGCAGACATCCCCGACCTGGAGGTCGGAAATGAGCTTGTCAATGCCGTCGTCGACCAGCTTCTTCTGCTGGTCGCGCTCCGCGCGCGCATCGTTCCACGCGGATTCCGCGACCTTCCGCTCCGACTTTAGCGCCGGCAGCGTATTCTTGAGGTCGGCGAGCTCCGCCTTGCCAGCGGCCATCGCCTGCTCGCGCTTGGCGGCGCCCTCGCGCCGATCATCGAGTCCCTTCAGTGTGCTCTCGACGACCTTGAGGTTCTCCTTCCGCCTCCCGGCCTCGTCCCTTGCCTTTTGAACCTTCTTGCGGCCAAGCGACTCAAGCGTCTGCGCCGCGAGGTCGTAGGCACTTCCGGCTGCGTCGACATCCTTCTTCGCCTTTTCGAACGCCGCGGTCGCCGCCGCCAGGCGCTCCTGGTGCGCGGGGAGATTCTGCTCGAGTTTCTTGAGCTCCTTCTCGGCGCGCGCCCGGTCCTTCCTGGCGCGGCGGACGTCGTCGAGGCTCGCAAGGATGACTTCCGCCGACTCCAGCATCCCCGACCGCGCGGCGCGCTCGCCGAGATACGCCTTGAGCGAATCGACCTTCGCCTTGGCCACCTCGAGGGCGCGGCCGACCTTGGCCTCCAGCGCCTTCAGTCCCGCGAACGCCGCGGCAAGTTTGCCGCGGACGTCCTGGTCGTTCCTCGCCAGCTCGGCACGGCGCCGCAGCCACTGCAGCTTCGCGTCGGCCGCCTTCCACTGCGCCTCCTTTCCCGTTATCAGGCCGGCAAGCTCCTTCATGCGCAACTCCACGCTGGCGCGGCTCTCACCGAGCCCGGTCATCAGCTGGATCTCGCCTTCGACCTTGTCCTTCGCGTCGCTGATGGCCTTGTGCTTCTCGAATATCGCCTTGCCGAGGTCGGAGTACTTCGAGGTGTCGGTCAGTTTCTCCAGGATCTCCGCCTTCTCGTCCGGCGACCCGAGGAGGAACTTGGTGAACTGACCCTGCGCCAGCATCGTCGTGCGGCAGAACTGGTCGAAGTCGAGTCCGACCGCGCGCCTGGCGGCTTCCTTGCATTCGTTGACCTTCGTCCAGGTCAGACCGCCTTCCGAGCAGTCCCGCCAGGACCATTCCGCGCCGTTGAGCTTGCCCTTGTTCTGGCCTCTCGTCACCGCCGTTACCGACCACGTCGCCTCGTAGGTCTTGCCGTCGTTGCCGACCAGCGTCACGGTGGCGCTCGCCGCGGCCGCGCCGCGGCGGACGAGCTGCCGCATGTCGTTGTAGGCGTAGCCGCCGACTTCCTGAGGATTGTGCTCGCCCTTCTTGTTGTACCGCGGCGTCGCGCCGTAGAGCGCAAGCGTGATGCAGTCGAGGATCGTGGTCTTGCCGGACCCGGTCTCGCCGCAGATGAGGAAGAGTGGGGCGTCGCCGAGGATACCGCTCGCGAAGTCCAGGTCCGCGGACTCGATGGACGCGATGTTCCGAATCGAAAGGGTGTTGATCTTCATGCCATCACCTCCTTTATGAGGTCCTTGACGAGGTCACACTGCCGCGGCGAGAGCTCGTGGCGGGCGGTCAGGATTTTGAGGACCTCGTCGCCGGAAAGCTCCTTCAGCTCGGCCATCGTAAGCGTCCTCTTGTTGGTCTCCTCCCGTTCCTGCTCGGGCGGACGGATCGGGTTGATGGTGCAGAACCGGAACTCCTTCGCCAGGCACGTGCGCCGCGCGCGCTCCGTCCAGTCCGGTCCCGGCAGCTCGTTTGCGCCGAGACGCACGTTGAGGCGGATGAAGGTGCCGGCCGGGAGCGACGCCTCGCCGACGAGCTTAAGGGCGTCGTCGAACGCGGCGCCTTCGTCCCCGCCCAGGGTGACGAGCGCGTGCAGCGGCTCGAGCACGACAGTCCGAACCTCCGGCTCCTTCCCCTTCTCCACGGTCACGATGTCCACGCCGTGGTCGTACGTCTCGTCGAAGTGGATCGGGTACGGCGTGCCGCAGTACCGGGCGAGCCTGCGCTTGCCCTTGATCCACTGCGGGCAGTGGATGTGTCCGAGCGCCACGTAGTCGTAGGCGGATCCGATGACCGCGGCGTCCACGCACTCCTCGCCGCCGACGAAGAACGTCCTGTCGTGTCCGCGCAGGTCAATCTCGCCCTTCACCGCCAGGTGCGCCGCCAGCACCGCCGGGAGACCGCCCGCGCGCTCCGCCACGTGCTGAGCCAGTCCCGCGAAGTACTCCTGCTGGCGGTCCGCGCCGTCCCCGCCCTCGACGAAGGGGAAGTTCCGCGGATGGCAGAACGGCACCGCGGCGACCACGCCCTTGCCGGGGATCTCGACGACGTTCGCCTCGAACACTGCGCGGCCGTTCCCGTCCTCGGCCGGCCGGCCGAACAGATGCACCTTGTTCTGGCGCCACAGCGCCTCGTCCACGACCAGCCGGGAGTAGCTGTCGTGGTTGCCGGCGATGACGACCGTCACCATCTCCGGACACCGCTTCACGACGTCCAGCAGCCGGTCGATGAAGCACTTCGCGACGTCGTTGCCCGGCGCGCCGGTGTTGAAGACGTCGCCGCTGACGACGAGCGCGTCCGGGCGCTCCTCCGCCACGATGTCGGCGAGCCGCCCGAAAAGGCGCTCCTCCTCGTCGGTCCTGTCGTAGTTGTATAGCCGGCACCCGAGGTGCCAGTCGCTGGTGTGCATAACCTTCATTCAACGCTCCTTTCAATCAGATAAACGCCGAACTCCGACGAATCTTACGGAAAATCTTCGGCTCAGCGCAAGGCGAGGACGAAGCGGCAGCCGTGCGGCGAGACCGGCTCGAGGCGCACGTCGCCGCCGTGGAGGCGGGCGATGCGGCGGACGATCGCGAGGCCCAGTCCTGCCCCGCCCGACTCCGCCGCGCGCGCCGGGTCGACCCGGTGGAAGCGCTCGAAGACGCGCTCCGCGTGCTCCGGCGGGATGCCGACGCCGCGGTCCTCCACCGCGATTTCCACGCCGTGCGCCGTCGCCACGCAGGAGACTTCCACCTTCGGCGAGCCGGAGTGCCTGATTGCGTTGCCGACGAGGTTCGATACCGCCTCCGCGACGAGGGTGGCGTCGCAGTCCGCGAACACCTCGCCGCTGCCGCGGAAGACGAGCTCCACGCCGCGCGACTCCGCCTCCGCCCGCCGCTCCTCCAGGACATCCCGGACGAGCCCCGCGAGGTCGGTCCGCGCGCGCTCGGGCGCGGCGCCTTCGCGGTCGAGCCGCGCGAGGTCGAGGATCTGCTGGACGAGCGCGTTGAGCCGCTTCGACTCCTTCGCGATCATCGCGGCGAGGCGCGGGCGCGAGGAGTCGTCCGCCTCGCCGATCATCTCCGCCGCGCCGAGGATGCCGGTGAGCGGCGTCTTGATTTCGTGCGAGACGTCGGCCACGAACTCGCGGCGGTAGCGCTCGAGGCGAGCGAGCTCACGGATGCGCACGCGCTGGCGGTAGAGGGCGAAGAAGACGACGAACATCCCGAGCGCGCCGACGAGTGCGGCCAGCGCGAACAGCGCGACCGCGCGGCGGAACGGCTCGAACACCTGCTCGCGGCGGATGGCGACGGCGACGGAGTGCTCGCCGGCCGCGGCGCTTTCCTCCAGCATCGGCTCGCCGCGGGCGCCGTCGTAGAGGAGTCCGCCGCCGGGCGAGCGGACGCGCAGGACGAGCCCCTTCAGCTCCAGCGCGGCGGCCACCTCGCGCAGCCGGCGGAAGTCCTGGGTGCGGAGCGGCGCGGCAAGTCCGGCGGCGGTCAGCTCCGCCTGCGTCCTCAGGTCGCGCCGCGCCCAGCGCTCGACGTCCCGCCCGAAGGACACGACCTGCGCCGCGAACGCGGCAATCACCGCGGCGAACGCGGCGGCCGCGACGACGGTGGCCACGACGGAGAAGCGGCGGGATGGGTCGCGGGCGGTCATTGATCGAATTCGGAGATGCGGTAGCCGACGCCGCGCACGGTCTCGATGTGGTCGCCCCAGCGCCCGAGCTTGCGCCGGAGGTTGGCGACCTGCACGTCGACGGTGCGCTCGTCCGGCGGGCGGGCGAAGACGCGTCCGCGGTGCGCGACGAGCCGCATGAGGAGCGAGAACTCGCCGGCGGTGAGGTCGATCGCCTTGCCGCGCAGCGTCGCGGTGCGCGATGGCTCGTCGATCCTGAGCCCGTCGAAGTCGCGGCCCTCGGTGACCGGCAGGCCGCGGCGCAGCACGGCCTTGACGCGGGCGAGCAGGATCTTGCGGTCGAACGGCTTGACGACGTAGTCGTCGGCGCCGGCCTCGAGCCCGCGCACGATGTCCTCCGGCTGCGTGCGCGCGGTGATCATGATGATGCGGGTCGCGGCGAGCGCGGGGGCGGCGCGGACGGCGCGCGCGAACGCGAAGCCGTCCAGCCCCGGCAGCATCACGTCGAGGAGCACCAGGTCCGGCGCGCGGCGCTTCGCCTCCGCAAGACCCTCGTCGCCGCGCGCGGCCTCGCGCACGTCGGCGTAGCCGGCGCCGGCGAGCGCCATCGCGAGAAGCGCGCGGATCGTGGAGTCGTCCTCGACCACGAGCACGCTCGCCAGTTCAGCCGTGTTCTGTCCTGCCGCCATACGCGTGTATTATACCAAATCCTCGGCAAGCGCCGCCCTGACCTCGCGAAGGACGCGCGGCGCGGTTCCGATCGCGAACCGGTCGGCGACCTCCAGCAGGTCGTCGTCGGTTATCCCCGACTGCCTTCCGTTGACCTTGATGGCGTGGAAGTCGTGCCATCCGCACCAGGGGTCGAGCACCTCTTCCGCCTCTGGCGGCGCCCCACCGTTGATGTCGTAGGCCGGCGCGAGCTCCCAGCGGCCGTCTTCGCGCATGAGGAACGAAAAGTTCTTCGTGTGATCGTCGCTTTCGTCCGCCAGCACATTGAACGCCATGCGCCGGAACATCTGTTCCTTCGACTCATAGCCGAGACCAAGACTTTCGATCGTGGCAAAGATGTCATCGTAAGAACAGACTTCGGAACCCATGCCGGTCGGAAGATGCGCAATGGCGGCGAGGGTCTGCACGTGATGGCGCGTCTGTCCATCGCGGTCAAACCGCTTCGTCATGAAGTGCTCGATGCCGTCAAGCGTGAACAGGCGGCACTCGCTCGTCTCGATGCCGGCAGCACGGGCCTTCTGCATGATCTCGTACTCGCACCGGCCCCTGTAGGGATATTCGGGCGGAGTGAACTTGACTATCCAGTGCTCAAAACCGTCGGGAAGCCCGCGGTCGCCCGCGAGGAACTGGTCTGTCTCGCGGTTCCAACCGACGACTGCCTTCGCCTTGCCGCCGCCAGCCGAGACGCCGACACGCAGAATTCTCTTGAGGGCGTCGTTCCCTGACATCTTCTCCAGCGCGCCGTTAAGGACCTTCCGCGCCTCTTCCGTCAACTCGCGCATGTTCAGCGCAAGTGGCTTGCCGCCATGCGGGTTTCGCTCAGGCTCGTAGCAGAGCGCACCCATGCCGCGCGCGCCGATGTACGCGAGCCGGTCCAGCGCGGTGATGGAATCCGCACCAATCCCCTGCCGGCGCATGTACTCGTTTATGAGCGTGTTGCCAAACCCGTCGGGAAGCGAATCGGAGAATACGCCAGGCAACCCCATGAACACCGCGCGGCCGAAGTCGTTGAACACATAAGGTCCCGCGCCGTTGGCAAGCGGCATCTTCAAAGGCGCGATGTCGAGTCCGCTCGTCAGGAAACCGGGATCATATTCAAATGCATAGTATCCCGCCGAATACGGAACAATCGCCCCCACCATCCGTTCCCAAAGCGAAACCTTGATTGCCCTGACCGGAATGTATCCCCTACCCATTGCGCAGCTCCTTTCTGTCCGCAGAGGCCCGCTGGCGAGGCTTCTTGCTCTCCCTCTTGAGTATCTCGATTGGACTAATCATTGGCGGCGGCAATGTGCGCAGCCAATCCGTCTTGCCCAATGTGCGACATACTGCCAGAAACGATCTAAGCGACGTGCCGTTCCCAGCCTCCAGGTTGCGATATGCCCCAAACGAAATACCGCTTCGTTCGGCCACCGCCTGTTGCGACAAATTACGCTTAAGACGAAGTCGGCGAATGGAGTCGCCAACTTCCTCCAGCATTCTATTTACTGCACTTTCCTTCACAATTGCCTTTTTTGTGATAATTGATAAGATGAATTATACACAATTGTCATAATTGTGTCAATAGTGACAAGAAGGAACAGACAACCTCGCCTACCGCCGCTTGCCGCCGGCGAGGGTCTCGGCGCAGTTGAGGTAGTAGGCGCGAATGCGCTCGTAGGCGTTGATGACGTCAAGCTCGCCCAGAACGCGGATCGACGAACCGGGGTCCTCCGGCCCAACGCGCCCAAGCTGGATGCGGCGGCACTCGCGCACGAACGAGTGCAGCTCCGACGAGCGGCTCTGCAGCGCCTCAAGGGCGAACGGAACGCGCGGCGAGCGGATGAGCGGCGTTATGTCCGCGGCGAAGGACGCCACCCTGTCGTGGACGTCGAGGAGCAGCGCCACCGACTGCTCGGACATCCGCTGGTTCTGTCGCCGTAGGCGCTTCACGACCTTGAGCACCGTCGCGCACTCGTCCGAGACCGACTCCAGCTCGTCGGTGAGCCTGAGGAGCCGCTGCGCGCGCTCGGCGACGTCGCGCGGCAGGCGCTTGGACATGATCGAGCCGAGGAACTCCGTGATCTCGCGCTGGACGTTGTCGAGGATGTTCTCGCGGTGGACGATGTGGCGCTCCGGCCCGTCGTCCTCCTCGGTCTCTCCCGACAGCACCTTGCGCGCGCAGTCGAGGAGCTCGAGGTTGGAGCGCTTCATGAAGTCCACCTCGAGCAGCGCCTGGTCGCAGGCGATGACCGGCGAGATCTTCGCGCCGATCCTGAGCGCCGAAAGGTGCGGCTTCTCGTCCTCCGGCTGCGGGACAAGCCGCTCGACAAGGCGGCAGAACGGCCTGACCAGCGGAAAGAAGATGAGCCCGCGGCAGACCGCGAACAGCGTGTCGGTGATGGCGATGGGGGCCATCATGTGCGTGAACGCCTTCACCGAGTGGCCGGAGACGATGGTCGTCTCGGCGACGCCCCAGTTCGGGAACACCGCCTGGCCGAACCTGACGAAGAGCGGGAAGAACCATATGAGCGCCAGCGAGCCGAGCAGGTTGGAGAGCGTGTGGGAGAGCGCGGTGCGGCGGGCGTCGGCCGTGCCGCCGATCGCGGCGATCCAGCCCGTCGCCGTAGTGCCGATGTTCGCGCCGAAGAGGACGGCGATCGCCACCTCGTAGGTGACGAGCCCCTGCGCGGCAAGCGCCATCGCGATCGCGATCGTCGCGGCTGAGGACTGGCGACCTCCGGGTCCTCGCGGATCGGCGAGACGCCCTTGGACATGAAGTAGAGGCCGAGGAAGACGAGCCCGAGGCCGATCACGGCGAGGCCGAGGTTGTGCACCCTTTCGCCGCGGAGGAAGAAGTAGAGGATGCCGCCGAGCCCAAGGCCGACGAAGCCCAGAAGCTGCGGATCGGGCGCGTAGGCGATGATCCAGATCGTCGCCGTGGTGCCGATGTTCGCGCCGATAAGGACGGCGAACGCCTGCGGCAGGGTCATCAGCGCGGTCGAGACGAAGCCGACGAGCATCACCGTGATGATGGACGACGACTGAACGATCATGGTGGAGACGATGCCCGAGCCGATGCCGACGATGCGGTGGCTCGTCGCCTTGGCCATGAACTTGCGCAAGCCCCCGCCGGCCATCGCCTGAAGACCCTCGGAAAGGTGCTTCATTCCGAGGAGGAATATCCCGAGCCCGCCTATGAGCGGCGGAAGGATGGCGAGCGCGAGGCTCATGCCGGGGCCGATTCCTCCCCGCCCGACTTGCGCTCCTTGCCGTCGCCGACGCCGATGAGCCGCTCGATCCGCCAGGGATAGAACATCCCGTACATGCCGATGACGGCGAGGACGTAGGCGATCGCCACCACCACCTGGACCGGCGCAAAGCCGCTATCGGGCAGCAACGGACGCGTGAACTTAAAGAGTTCCGCCGGAATCAGCATGAAGATGCCCATCACCGCCCGCGTCAGCAGGTGGTTGGGCATCCAGATGACGGTGAGGTAGGTGAGCACCGCGGCCATGATCCAGAGCTGGCCCGGGAACCGCTTGAGCAGCATGTCAAACACGTCGATTCCAATCGTGTCGCACTCGTAGGCCGTCCAGGCCCAAGCGAGTGCGACGAGTACCACCGTCAGCGCTTTCTTCCCGTTCATTGACGTGTATTATACCATAATCGGGGCTATCGGCGGGCGCGGTGGAGCTCGGAGCCGGTGCGGGCGAGGCGGTAGCTCATGGTGCGCTCCGAGATGCCCAGCTCCTTCGCCGCGGCGCCGTGGCTGCCGTCGTGCCGGCGGATCGCGTCCTCCAGCACCCGGCGCTCGAACGCCGCGAGCTGGGCGTCGAGCGAAAGCGCCACCTCGCCGTCGGCGTCCTCGGCGAACTCGTCGTGCTGCATCGTCTCCGGCAGGTTGTAGCTGCGGATGCAGTCGTCCTTCGCCGTCAGCACCGCGCGCTCGACGCAGTTCTCGAGCTCGCGCACGTTGCCCGGCCAAGAATACGCCTTCATCGCGTTGAGCGCCGGCACCGAGAAGCGCGTCACCCGCTTGCCGTACTTCGCGCCCAGGCGGTCGAGGAAGTGGCGCGCGAGCAGCACCACGTCGTCGCCACGGTCGGCGAGGCGCGGCAGCCGGATCGGGAACACGGAAAGCCGATAGTACAGGTCCTCGCGGAAGAGCTTGCGCGCCATCAGGCTCTCGAGGTCGCGGCTCGTCGCGGCGATGAACCTGACGTCGCTGTGCAGTTGCTCGTTCGAGCCGACGCGGGAGAAGGTGCGCTCCTGGAGGAACCGGAGCAGCTTCACCTGCACCGGGATGGAGAGGTCGCCGATCTCGTCCAGGAAGAGCGTGCCGCCGTCCGCCGCCTCGGCGCGCCCGATGCGCCGCTCGCGCGCGTCGGTGAAGGCGCCCTTCTCGTGGCCGAAGAGCTCGGACTCGACCAGCGCCTCCGGGAGCGCGGCGCAGTTGAGAACCACGAACGGGCGGTCCTTGCGCGGCGAGAGGCTCTGGAGCGCCTGGGCCACCAGCTCCTTGCCGGTGCCGCTTTCGCCGCGGATGAGCACCGTCGCCTCGCTCGCGGCGACCTGGCGGATCTGCTCGTACACCGCGCGCATCTCGCGGCAGTTGCCGATGAGGCGGCCCGGGGTCTCGTTCACCATGCCGCGGAGCATGCGGTTCTCGTTCATCAGCGCCTCGCGCTCGGCGTCCTCCTCGCGGCAGACCGCCGCCGCCTCGGCCACGAGGTTGGCGATGATCTCGAGGAGCTCGACGTCCCGCACCAGCTCGGCGGTGTCGCCGGTCATCTTGCGGTCGGCGGAGAGGGTGCCGATCACCTGGCCGCGGTGGAAGAGGGGCACGCAGACGAAGGAGAGCGCCTCGTCGGCGCCGCGGCTCTTGGTGCGGTTGAGGAAGCGGGGGCTCTTGCGGATGTCGCAGACGACCTCGGCCTTGCCGGTCTTCGCCACCAGGCCGGTGACGCCCTCGCCGATGCGGTAGCGACCGCGCGAGCGGCCCTCGGCGTTGAGCTCGCTGGCGGAGGCAGCGATCCTGAGCTCGTCGCCGTCCAGGAGGGTGAAAGTGCCGCGGAGCATGCCGAGCCGGCGCTCGAAGATGTCGATGGCGGTCTCGAGCAGGCTGCGGACGTTGCGCTCGCGCGCCATCACCGCCGCAATCTCGCGCAGCACCGCGATCTC
>CACXRO010000015.1 GCA_902770045.1 uncultured bacterium | reverse complement strand
CACGCCGGATTGCCAAACTCAACGCTACGCCGACATCCAACGAACGACTAAACTTTCGTTTAACCTTTCTAAGTTTCGTTTACTTTGGCAAACGGCCAGTGGGTATCTACAACAATCTACAACTTGGCAAACTGGCCGTAGACAACTTTGCGCGGCGCTTCACGACCGGAAGAGGTCGTCGATGGTGACAACGTTGGTGATCATCGCCGCGTTCGCGTTGCGCTTTAGTCCGAACGTCGTAACGAGCGTCGGCAGAATTCCCTTGCGAGTCCCGGTTGCAGACCTGAACAGTTCGATGCGGCGAAGAAACCCGCAGTCCGCGAGTTCCTCGAGGCACGAGGACACGTCGCCGCTCGACACTTCCCCAAGCCCCTTAACCACCTCTTCGCGCGTCATGCCCCTGTTGCTCTCGCCAAAAAGGTTGATTATGGCGAAATGCCGCGTAGGGTTCTTGAACAAAGAGCGCCGCGGATCGGCGGCTCGCGAACCTTGCCGCGAATGGGCGGTCGATGCCTGGGGCGATTAATCCTCTTCGTCCTCCGCTTCGGCGACGAAGCGGTAGCCCTTTTCGTCGTAGGCGACGTCGTCGCCAATGCAGATGCGGGCGGTAAGCGCGTCCTCCTTGAGCGAAGAGCTCGCCGGCGGCTGCATGTACTTCTCGACGTGGCCGTCGATGAAGGCGACGTGCCCGTAGTACTTTTTGCGCTTGTCCAGGTGGACGAAGCCTATTGCCTCCGACCGCCCCTTCCAAAGCGGGTTGCCGTACACTACGCCGCTGAACGTCATTTTAATCTGCAGCGCGGCGTTGCAGGTGTCGGGCTTGGCAAGCGGATCGTAGCTGCAGCTCTGCGAGATCGGCAGTTCTGCGAACATCACCCTCTTGTCGCCTTTGTCGGTCATGTCGCCCTTGTTGTTGTAGTGCGCCATCCCGGGGCCGGACAGGGACTGGTAATTTTGATCCTCCAGGTCCGACTTGAATATCGCCGCGTTCAGGGCGTAGGAAAAAACCGGCTTGCGCTTGCGCTTGGCCAGGAGGTCTTGGGCAAACGTCGGGCAGCAGAAAATGCTGGCGTTTTGGGCAACCGCCTGCCAAAACGTCCCGTTGGAATCGCCTTTTCCTTCCTGCCATCCGCCGGCGCAGCCGTTGGTAAGCGCATAGATGTCGTCGTCTGCGTTTCCAGTGCCGTAGCAGGGCACTACATTGCCCGATCGGTCTCGGCTGATCCACCCCTCGGTGGTGTTTTCGCCAAGTCCCGTGGTAGTGGCGGTGACGGGGCCCGCCATCGGGTATAGGCCCCAGTCCATCCCCACGGCATTCATCGCGTTGCAGAGGCTGCGCATGTTGCTTATGCACTTGGTGGCGTTCGCCGCCTCGGTGGCACCGCGGATGTTGACCAGCACTATCGAGGCGAGGACGGCGATGATGCCGACCACGACGAGCATTTCGATCAGGGTGAATGCCTTTTTCATTTTTTCCCTCAGTCTATGGGGTGGTAGAAGAGGACGCGGGTGCGGTGGGGGCCGGACGCCTCCATCAGGCTCTGCCACTGCTTGGGGCGGCCGATGCCGCTGCGGTTCGCGCGGGCGGAGCGGTTCCGCCCCGGCGGCTCGGGGTCGCGCCAGACGAGCGCCACCCCGCGCGCGCCGAGCTGCGCGGCGGCGAGCGAGCCAAAGCCCATGCCGCCGACGGTGAGCGGCTCCGCGCGGAGGAAAAGGAGGAAGAGCTGCTGGCGGTTCTGGAAGCACTCGCGCCAGAACGCGTGCAGGAACTTGCGGTCGACGCCGTGGAGCGGCTCGCCGAGGTTGACCCCGAAGATGTCGGTCTGCGCGTCGCCCTTCCTGGCGCTCGCCCACTTCAGGTCGTTGTCGAAGATCTCGCGCCAGTCCATGGTCTTGGGGGCGCTGGGCTTCGCGTTCAGCGCGGCCCTGGCGAATTCGGACTGCATGGCGCCGGCAAGCCGCGAGAATCCATCGATGTAGCCGGCGCTGTTCTTGCGGAGGCCGGTGAAGACATAGTCCCTCGCCTTGTCGGACGTGGCCTTGTCGGGCTCGGAGTAGAGCGTGTTGAGCTCGTTGGTGCTCGCGGCGAAGTAGTCGAAGGGCGTGTCCTCCACCACCGCCGCGATGATGCGCGGGTCGCGGGAGAACGGGTTGGCCCGGAAGTCGTTGACGCCGGAGACGATTTCGTACTGCACCGCCCCGGCGCGCAGGACGTGGACGTCGTCCACCTCGCCGCCGTCCGCATACGTCGAATACGTGCGCCAGAACAACTCTCCCTGCGCGAGATTATCGAGCGCGTCCTTCGCGTTCGCCGCGATGCGGCCGCCGAAAGGCGCGCCCTCGAGCGGATTGGACTGGTCGAGGTAGTAGCGGAGGGCCTGGCCGGGCGGAAATGCGGCGTCGCCCACCCGCGGCAGAAACGCAAGCTCCTCGATCGACTGCAGGTACTCCTGGTCGCTTGTGAACATGAAGATGTCGCGGTCGCGGCCCTCGTCCCCGAGCAGCGGGGTGATCGCGTCCAGCCACTGCTTCTTCGTCGCGCGGCCGTTGTCCGCCCTTACCGCAAACCAGTTCTCCGGCGCGAAGTTGTAGCGGGGGTCGGCCGCGTAGAGCCGGTTCCATTCCGCGTCGAAGGTGATTCGGGCGCCTGCGGCGGGGAAGGCGCTCTCGAGCCTGGTGATGACGTCGTCGCCGTTGAGCGCGACCGCCCTGCCGTCGCGGAACTCCAGGATCGGCGCGACGTCCTGTCCGCCGACCTTGTCGCCGAACGCCAGCTCGAAGTCGCGGAGCTGAATCGTCACCCGGTGGCCGTAGACGATGTCGTCCCTGCCCCGGGCGGGGACGACGTCGTAGGTGTCGTCGTCGTTGAAGAGGCGCACCCACACCGCGACGTGCGGGTACATGTCGGCGATGTTGCCCAGGGTCCGCTGGGTCCCCCTTCCCGAGGGGAGGGTGTCGTCGGTGTAGTTGCCGCCCGTCGGCTTGTCGGCCCTGGCCTGCTTCAGGTACTCGCTCCAGGTCTTGGACGCCTTGTCGTCTGGGTCTTCGCCCAATCTGCCGTTCACGCTCCGGGGCTGGAATGCGTCGGGGTCGCCGCTGAGGCCGTCGAAGCAGTACCACGACTCGGTTCCGCCGCCGACCTTGTCATGCATCTCGACAAAATAAAAGAGCGTGAACTCGGCCTTGCCGTCGGGGCAGGACGCGGTAATGTCGAAGTCGCCGAGCGCATCCTCCTGGCCGGCGAGCTTCTTCGCCGAGAAGTTGAGCTCGCCCTTGACGTCCGACTCCTGGGCGCGGGCGGTGTATACCCCGTTTTTCCAGCCGGCCCGCTCGCTCGCCCAGTCGCGGTTGCTGAGCGGGTGGATGTATTCGTCGCCCTGGCCGGAGTGGACGCGGCTCTTGAGGTTCTGGGGGCCGAAGAAGACCCGGAAGAGCGCCTCGCCCGAGAACTTCGTCTCGTAGCTGTCCTTCTTGAGCTGCGCCCGCTTGAACGGAAAGGCAAGGACGCCCGAGGCCCTGAGCCCGGTGACGTTTACCTCCAGGACGCAGCGGTTTACCGTAACGCTGTACCGCGGCTGCCTTCCCTGGCCGGGCACGTCGACCAGCGGACCGTAGTCGCCGCTCGCAAAGTTGTTCTCCTGCTTGAAGGCCATGGTCACCGCGGGACTGTCGATGCCGAGAGCGCACACCATCGGGGCGGTCTCGGTGCAGGGCAGGCAGTAGGAGAGCGGAACCTGGTCTTCGTCGAGGTAGTCGTAGAGGCAGGCGATGCCGACGCCCTGGAGCATCCAGTAGAGCGCGTCCGCCCAGGTGTTGCGGACGCAGGCGTCGAGCGGCTCGAGCGCCGACCGGGCCTCGAAGGTGGTCCAGGGCTGGTTCCTGCCGCCGGCCTCGAGGTTGACGACGTTCACGCCCGAGGCGCCGCCGACGGTGTTGGTGGGCGGGAACCAGGTGTCGGTGATGAAGAGCGCGTTGGAGACGAAGTGCTCGTCGTCCGTGCGTTCGTAGATCTGCTTTCCGGTAGTGCCGATGAAGTCGTGCATCCACGGCGCGAAGCGCGTGCCGGTGCCGGCGACGATGTTGTAGTCGGCGAGCGAGATGAACGACGGCGGATCCAGGTCGAGCACCTTGTCGAGCACTTCGTCGAGGGCAGCGCCGTTCTCAGGGTAGAGCGGCGAGAGGTTGAAGCGGTGGTTGGCGGCGCTCGTGCGCCGCTCGTTGGCGCGCACCTTGTTGATGTCGAAGCAGTCCGAGACGTCCACCGCGCAGAAGGCGTAGCGCCCGAGGTCGTAGGCGAGGTTCCTCCACTCGGCGGTGCGCGTCCGGCGGGACCACACCCTGACCTCGTTGATGATCGCCGGCGGCAGGTAGGCGAGCGACTCGAGCGTCAGCGTCGAGACGGTGTACATGGGGTCGACCTGCCCGAACGGCATGAAGACGTGATTGCCCCAGTAGTCGCCGTTCTCGCTGACCGGCTCCGACTGCGACGGCCCCACGCCGGGGTAGAGGTCGTCGTAGATCCCCTCCACGCGCCCTTCGTCGTCGTTGAAGTCCCCGTCGACGCGGGCGATGGCGTTCGCGAGCGCCGCGCGGAGGAGGAAGCGCGCGGTGATGCTGCGCTTCAGGTGGCTCGAGGGCTTGCGGCTCTCGCGCATGAAGACCGAGAAGCCCACGGCGGAGACCACCATGAACGCCAGCATGCCGAGCACGATCAGCAGCGCCGATCCCTTTCTGGAAGAGGTTCGCTTCATCGTCAGTTCCTCTTGGGTATGGCCCGCTCCGCCGGATCGAGGCGGAAGAAGTTCGGGAGCTGCGCCGCCGTCTTGAAGTTCGCGTCCGCGCCGGTCGTGCCGTCGCCGGAGTCGAGCGTCGCCGTCTTCTCGATGATGAACTCGTAGGGCTTGTCCCACGGGTCGAGCATCTGGCCGTTCACCAGCGAAGCGGAGTAGAGCACCGGCGCCCTCTCGCCGCTCTCGCCGGCCGTGCTGTTGAGCACCGCCAGGAGCGAGGCCTCGTCGCAGACGTGCCAGCCCCCCGTCACGTATCCGTCCAGCGTGCGCCCCTTGGCGAACTGCTCGGCGGCGAGGATCGCGTTGGTGAGGTCCTTCATCTCCTGCATCGCCTTCGCGATCTTCGCGCGGCGGCGCGCGGCATTGATGCTCGCGGTCATCGCGCCGACGAGGATCATGATCATCGCCAGCACCACCATGAGTTCGATTAGCGTAAATGCGCGGCGCTTCATTTCACTGCTCCTCGTACGGGTAGGTGGAGAGGTCGTCGGCAGTGCCGAAGACGCCGTCGGGGCCGGCAGAGCGCACGCCGATGGTGAAAAGCGAAACCGACCACCCGGAATCGGCATCGGAAATGCCCTGCTCCCGACTGGTCTTGGCGGCGGCGTAGGAGAGCGACTCGGTCGCCACATCAAACGCGCGGTCGGTCCTCAGCTGCCCGTCCTTCCACAGCGACACCGCCCGGTACTCCATGTCCTCCTTGGTCTTGAGTCCAGGAAGGATGTTGTCGTAGTTGTCGTGCTTCTTGCCGAGGTCGGTGCGCGTGTTGTAGAGGTTCACCACCCCCGCCATGCCGGTGCGCCAGGCAATAGACGATTGGTTGAAGACCATGGTGAGCGCCGTCACCAGCATCCCCAGGAGGAGGCAGGCAACCATCACCTCCAGAAGCGTAAAGCCTTTTCTATGACATCTGCATGGCATCCGTTTCACCTCGTGCTATTTGTCTGGGTTGCCGCAGAACCGCACCTCGGTTACATACGTCGGCTGCGTCATCAGCGTCTCGCGACGCCGCGCGCTGCGGAAGGCAAGCTGGATGATCGTCCCGCGGCGCGTCACCACGAGCGCGTACTCGAAGTCGGTCGGGACCGACGGCTTCGATCCCCTGTACGGAGCCTGGGTCTTGCCGTTCACCCCGTTCCAGGCCGAGTCGGCAAGCGAACGCGGCGAACCGACAACGCGGTAGCGGATGTCCGTTCCGGAACTGCTTAGCGGCTGCACATAGGCGCTCCAGCCGTCGCTCGGCCAGACGCCGTCGGCCACATTGCGGCTCTTGGTGGCGCTCGTCGAGGGCGGGTCGCCGATCTGCGTCCACGCCGACCACGGCATGTTCGTCGCCGAGAGCCCCTGGACGAGCGGCGAGAGGTATGCCTCCGCCCACGCCACGCCCGTGACGTCCTCCACGCTCTGCCGGTTCTCGCGGAAGCCGAGCGAGTAGAGCGCGCAGAGGGTGAGGACCCCGGTCGTCATGATGAACAGGGCGAGGTTGACCTCGAGCAGGGTGAAGCCCCGCCTATACGCTCTTCTTCTGGTCGGCATACGCCTGCCCCGCCTTTCTCACCGCCTGCGGGCGCCCACTTTCATTCGGGCGCGACACGTAGATATCCACCGTCTCGCCGGAGGAGGACTCCGGGTCGAACCTTATCGCCTTGAACTCGGTTATCGCGCCCGCCTTCGTAGGCAGCTGCTGCCCGAAGATGAATCCGTCCGGCAGCTGCAGCTCGGCGAACTCGACCGCGTAGCCGTCGCCGATCTTCCAGCCGCCCGACGGCTCGCGGTCGCTGGTGTTGAGGTTGTAGAAGGCGCTGGTGACGAGGTTGGTGCGGTTGTTGACCCCGCCGGAGAAGATGGTCACGGTCTGCGCGCCGTCGTCGCGGTAGACGGCGTCGGCCACCACCGAGTACTGCATCCTGCTCTGCACCGAGCTTTCGTCGTTGTACTTGAACATCCGGTGGCCGCGCATGTTCCGCAGATAGTTCTCCTCGTCCGAGGTTTCGTAGGACTGGTCGAGGTCGGCGAACTCGTCGAAGAGCAGCCGGTCGCGCACGCCGGTAATGCGCCCGACGCGGCGGATCGCGGTCATCATTCCTGCCACTATCCCGGGCTCATCATCCACCGGTTCCTTGAGGCAGACGTTGTAGCAGTAGACCACCGTCGGCAGCCGGTCGATGCGGGCCCGCTCGCCCGCCTCGCGCAGGATCGCCGACGCGGCGGCGCAGGCGCTGCGCTCCTTCATGCCGTTCACCAGCGCGCCGTAGCTCGCAGCGGCGGCGACGCCCATCATCCCCATGATGCCGATTACCGCCAGCAGCTCTATCAGTGTGAACGCCTTGCGCATTGTCTTCACCCCGACCTTACAATTCGACTTTCACCGCATCCGTACGGAAGTTGTAGACGACCTTAAAACGAATGAAGCGCCCGCTCTTGGTTTCCTGATAGCCAAATGCCATCTGATCGAGATTAATACGGTGCTTGGCGTGCCGACCCATCACCTCGGAAAACTCGTAGCCGTGCGCCTTCGTGCCGCTTGCCGCGCTGGAGTCGCAGACGAACAGGCCGGAGGCGTCGATCAGCATCGACTTCTTGCCGCTGCGGCCGAATCCCTTGCCCACCACCTCCTGAAAGATCTTGTCCGCCTTCGTTCCGTCGAACTTGTAGGTGTCCTGGCCGTCGGAACCGGCGCTTTCGATTAGCGACGGCCACTTGCCCTCCTGCGCGTAGTAGGCGGCAATCGCCTGCTCGAGCGAGTTGCGCATGACTTCCGCCCGCTTGGCGCGCGAGGACTTGATCACCCCCGACGCGGCAATGACGATGATGGACAGCAACACGGCGATAATGCCGATTACCGCCAGCATCTCGACGATGGTGAAGCCTTTCCTGCCCGACACTACCATATTGCCTCCTGTCCCTTCGACCAGCTGCGGATGTCGTCCTTGGTGTTCGGCTTGCCGTCACGGCCGTAGCTCCACACGCAAGCCTGGGCGCGGACGCGCGCCTTGTTGCCGTCGTGCCCGTGCATGACCTCGGTCATGCCGTCGTAGTCGAGGTCGATGGCATAGTGCAGGATGTGGTCCTGGATCGTCCCGCCCGCCGGCAGCTTCGAGGAGAGCGACGCGGAGTCGTGGTGCTTGATGTAGTCCATCGCCCACGGCGTCACCACGCCGAAGCGGTCGTGCCCCGTGAGCCTGTACACCTTGGAGCCGTCCTCCCGCTCCCTGGACCTGAAGGTTAGCGACATCAGCCCCGCCTTGGCGAGCTGGGCGCCGGCGTCGGCGTCGAGCCGGCCGTCGCCGCCGGAAGCCTCCTTCTGCAGGAGGGGCGGCCACGCGTCGTCGCGCTGGTAGAGATGCTCGAGCGCCGTCTTCGTCTGGTGCACAAACTCGACGCAGCGCATGTTCTGGGCGTGGGCGGTGAATTTGCCGTACCCCGCGATCGACAGCCCGGTGACGATGGCGATGATCGCAATCGAGACCAGCAGTTCCAGCAGCGAGAACGCCCTATGTGCGGTTTGGTTCGTCATTTGCCCAGTGCTCCTCAGTTGCTCATGTGCACGACGTCGTCCGACTTCCACTCTCGCGCCGTCTTCGCGTCGCTCGCGCTGAGTTTGTTGATCTCGGTTTCGGAAATCCAGGGCGGAAAGGTTTTCATGTTCGGGCCCGCGCTCCAGAGCCGGTAGCCCTGGTGCGGCGGCGGCGAATAGTAGTAGAACTCCTCCTCCCAGCCGTCGATTACCGTTACGCCGTCGGCGGCGTAGGCCCGGGTCCAGTCGTTGTGCTCGTTCTGCAGTTCGCCGGAAGAATATACCGGCGGATAGTGGTGTTCTTTGCCGGAGTTGACCTGCACCGAAAAGCCGGGTTCGCTCAGGAACGGGGCGCCGCCCTCGCCGCCGCCCACATTCACGCCCCACACCGTTTGGTACCCGCTGCTTTCCATGTAGAAACAGCAGCATCCCTGGAGGCACGCCGCCCAGCGCGCGGTTATGATCTGCGAAGGCAACAGCGCGACTTTCCATGCGTTGGGGTTTGTCTTCCCGTCCGGCGTCGGAACCACGTCTTTCGCCAGGTCTTCCCATTTGTCGTAGGGTATGCCGTCTTCGAACCTGCAGGGCACGTTGTTGTTGTCGCCCCACTGGGCGAACTTGTCGTAGATCGAGGTGTCGCGCGACTGCATCATGTAGAGGAACCGCGGCAGGAGGAAGCTCATCAGCCCGAACTTGAAGAGGTTGAGGTGGGTCCACTCCGCCTCGTCGTACTTGCCGCTGAGCTGCTGCGGCGTCGGCAGCCCGTCAAAGCCCACGACGGCCGCCCGCCCGTACGCGAACCCCTTGCCGCTAGACGCCAGTTTCTGCAACTGCTGGGAAAGCTTTGTGACCGCCTTCAGGTTGCTTTCGCTGAATGGATAGCTCATGGCAACCGGCTGGCTTTTGCACGCGGCGTGGACCCGGAACCAGTTGAGGGCGCCGTCTTCGGGATCGTCGTCCACGACCTGGACGCCCTGGTCGTTCACCTTGTAGAAGATGTTGCGGCTGCCGTGGAGGCGCACCGGCGGATAGGAGCCGAACGCCGCGTAGTAGCCGCCGATGGCGCTCTCGAGCGCATGCAGGCGCAGCACCGTTATGTTGCGGGCCTTCTGGTCCTCGCTCACCCCCATGATGCGAAAGGTAATCGAGGTGAGGATCGCGATCACCACGATCACGATCAGCAGCTCGACGAGTGTAAAGCCCTTTTTCATCATACGCAGCGGATTATACCATAACCCGTCCCCCCCGCGCAAGGGGGGTGCACCGGTTTACAGACTTGACAGATACGCGGCGGATTTGCTAGAATACGCGCGTTCTACCACCCAAAGGAGTCATGAGCCATGTCCGACAATCTGCTTGTCCGCCAAATCACCCTTGGAGAGGACTCGCTTCTGGAGCTGAAGTTGCTTTCCATCCCCGGCAAGCGCGTGGTTGAGCCCGATGCGCGCGATCTGGCCGACGAGTTCGCGGCGGCCGCAAACTCGCATGGCGCCTCATTCGTATTCGGCGTGGACGACAAGACAAAAGAGGTGAAAGGCATTGAACCCGGCAAGCTCGACGTCGCCGAGACTTGGCTGCGCAACATCTGCAACGATTCCATCAAGCCACCAATCACACCGCTGATCCGAAAGCTCTACCTCCCCAACACCCAGGGCGTCGACACCCCGGTCATCAGGGTCGACGTCGCCAGGAGCCTTTTCGTGCACAAAAGCCCCCATGGATATTTCTACCGTATCGGCAGCTCTAAGCGGGAAATGCCGCCAGACCTGCTGGCGCGCCTCTTTCAGCAGCGAAGCCAGACGCGGCTGATGTCGTTTGACGAACAGATTGTTGCCGATGCCACGACATCCGCCCTGTCGAAAACACTGTTTGAAAAGTTCAGGACCCCCCTCTCGCCGGGGTCGGACGCGGACTTCCTGAGAAAACTGCATTTCACGGCCAAGGACGAGGACGGGAAGGTGAAGCCGTCGGTGGGCGGCGTGCTCATGGCCTGCAAAAGCCCCGAGGAGTATCTGCCCAGCGCCTACATTCAGGCGGTGTGCTACCGGGGAAAGGCCCGAAACGCCAACGAGCAGCTCGACGCAAAGGATATCTGCGGCCCGCTGGACGTCCAGGTAGCGGAAGCGTGCAGGTTCGTGAACAGAAACATGAGAACCCTCGCCGTCAAACGGCCCAACCGCATCGACATTCCCCAGTTTGCCATGAACGCAGTATTCGAGGCGGTCGTGAATGCTGTCGCGCACCGCGACTACTCGATATCAGGATCCAAGATCCGGCTGCACATGTTCGCGGACAGGCTCGAGCTGTTCTCCCCCGGGGCTCTGCCAAATTCTATGACTATCGACGAAATCGGTGAGCGCCAGTTCTCGCGCAACGAGCTGATCTGCACATGTCTCGCAAGGTGCCCCTTGACAGAAAGGTTTACAGACATTGTCAGATCGCGAATCATGGACCGGCGCGGCGAAGGCGTGCCGGTAATTTTCTCCGCATCCAGAAAACTTTCGGGGAAATGCCCAAAATACGAGCTGCTCGGCGACTCCGAGCTGAAACTAACCATCTTCGCCGCGCCGGCTGACGACCAAAAGGCCCTCGTCAAAATCGCCGCCGATCTGTCAAGCGGAGCCTCGCATTCTGTAAATGGGTTTGCAGACATGCCAACGCTCGACAAAATCAAGGCGCTGATACGCGCCAACCCAAGAACAACCCAGGGTGAAATGGCCAGGGCGTGCGGCCTTTCGCGCACAAGCATCGCCAACTGGATAAAGAAGTCCAGAGGCACAGTCCGCCGCGTCGGCTTCGACAACGGCGGTTTCTGGCAGGTGGTGGAGTAGCCACCGCCTCAGAAATGCTTCACCTTCGGCTGCCAGGCGGCGGCTTCGTCCTCGGACATGCGCGCAAACGCCATCACGATGAGCCGGTCGCCCACCTTGCCGAGCCGCGCCGCCGCGCCGTTGAGGCAGCAGACGCCGCTGCCGCGCGCGCCCGCGATCGCGTAGGTCTCGAAGCGGCTGCCGTTCTCCACGTCGGCGCAGAGGATCTTCTCGTAGGGGAGTATCCCCACCGCCTCCATGTCGTCCGGGTCGAGCGTGAGCGAGCCCTCGTAGTCGAGGCACGCCTCCGTCACCCTGATCCGGTGCAGCTTCGCCTTGAGTACCTCGATCTCCATCTCCGCCTCCGCCAAAACCGCTCAGCCCGCCGCCTTCGCCGCGGCGGACGGATTCTCCACCATCTCGGCGGTCACGGTTACCTCGCGCATCGAGTCGCTGCCCGGCGCCTCGTACATGATGTCGGTCATGAGCCGCTCCATCTCCGCCCTCAGGCCCCGCGCCCCGGTGCCGCGCGAAAGCGCCGCCTTCGCGAGGCTCCTGAGCGCCGCGGGCTCGAACTCGAGGCTCACGCCGTCCATCGCCAGCAGCTTGCGGTACTGCTTGACGAGCGAGTTCTTCGGCTCGGTGAGCACCCTCACGAGGTCCTCCTCGGAGAGGTCCTTCATCGTGGTGATGACGGGGAGCCGCCCGGTGAACTCCGGGATGAGCCCGTACTTGACGAGGTCCTCCGGCCGCACGTCCTGCGGGTTCACCTCCGCCGCGCCAGCCTCCGCCTCGCGGCGCTCCGCCGCGCCGAAGCCCACCACGCCGCGGCCCTTGCGCGCGGCGACGATGCGGTCGAGCCCCACGAAGGCGCCGCCGCAGATGAAGAGGATGTTCGAGGTGTCCACCTCGATGTACTCCTGGTCGGGGTGCTTCCGGCCGCCCTTCGGCGGGATGCGGCAGATCGTCCCCTCGACGATCTTCAGGAGCGTCTGCTGCACGCCCTCGCCGCCGACGTCGCGGGTGATCGACACGTTGTCGGTCTTGGAGGCGATCTTGTCGATCTCGTCCACGTAGATGATGCCGCGCTGCGCGAGGGCGACGTCGCCGTCCGCGTTCTGCAAAAGGTAGCGGACCAGGTTCTCCACGTCCTCGCCCACGTAGCCCGCCTGGGTGAGCACCGTCGCGTCGCCGATCGCGAACGGCACCCCGAGCATCTTCGCGAGCGTCTTCGCGAGCAAAGTCTTGCCGCAGCCGGTCGGGCCGATGAGGAGGATGTTCGACTTCTCGATCTCCACGTCGTCGTAGCCGGCGTAGCCCGCCGGCGCCGCCTTCCGCTCCTTCCCCTTCCGCGCCGCCGCGGTCGCCTCGAGCCGGCGGTAGTGGTTGTGCACGGCGACAGCCAGCACCTTCTTCACCTCGTCGTGGCCGATCACGTACTGGTCGAGGAACTTCTTGATCTCCTTCGGCGTCGGCGTGGGCGGCAGCGGCGGCGGCTCGTCGCCGCCCTTCTTCACCGCGTCGCCCACGCTGATGAGCTCGTTCGCCCGCTTCACGCAGTCGACGCAGATGTTGCCGTCCGGGCCGGGCAGCATCGGCACCTCGTCGGACGACCTCCCGCAGAACGAGCAGACCAGCTCGTCGTCCCTGGTGCGGCGGCGCTTCATTTCCTCTCCGCCCCGCCCTCGGCCACGATCCTGTCCACGAGCCCCCACTCCTTCGCCTCCGCGGCGCTCATGAAGTGGTCGCGGTCGGTGTCGCGCGTGACTTCCTCGACCGTCTTGCCCGAGTGCTTCGCGAGGATGCCGTTCAGCACCTCCTTGAGCCGCAGGATCTCCCGCGCCGTGATCTCGATGTCGCTCGCCTTGCCCTCGGCCCCGCCCCACGGCTGGTGGATCATGATCCGCGCGTTCGGGAGCGCGTGGCGGCGCCCCTTCGCGCCCGCGGCGAGCAGCACCGCGCCCATCGACGCCGCCTGGCCGATGCAGTACGTCGCCACCGGGCACTTCACGAACTGCATCGTGTCGTAGATCGCCAGGCCCGCCGTCACGCTGCCGCCGGGAGAGTTCACGTAGACCGAGATCTCCTTCTCCGCGTCCTGCGACTGCAGGAAGAGGAGCTGCGCGCAGACGGCGTTCGCCATCTCGTCGGTCACCTCGCCGGAGATGAACACGATGCGGTCCAGGAGGAGCCGCGAGTAGATGTCGTAGGAGCGCTCGCCCTTGCCGGTCTGCTCCACTACATAAGGTACAAGGTATGATTTCATCGTGCGTGTTCCCTTTATCCCTTCAATCCCTTCGATCCCTTTTATCCCTTCCCCGCTCCCGCTTACTTCTTCGCGTTCGCGAGCACGAACTCCACCACCTTGCGGCCGATCTCCTTGTCGTCCGCCTCGATCTTCTCCGCCTTGGCGATCGCCTCGATCACATACCAGAGCCGCACCTGGCGCTCGGCGCTCTCCGCCGCGTCCTTGCGGATCTTCTCGGCGTTCTGCTCGAAGTAGCTCGCGTCGAGCCCCGAGAGCTGCGCGCGCTGCGCCATCTCGGAGAGCATCCCCTGCATCACCGAGTCGACCTGGGTCTGCGGGACGTCGAAGTCCACCTTCTTGAGGAGCAGCTCCACCGCCTCGTCCTCGCGGCGGCGCTTCTCGCCCTCCACCTTCGCGCGCTCCATCGACTCGCGCACCGTGGACTTCAGCTTCTCGAAGGACTCCGCCTTCGCCTTCTCGGCGAGCGTCGCGTCGTCCGGCAGCACCCGGCGCCGAAGCATCTTGAGCGTCACCGTGTAGACCGCCTTCGCGCCGGCGAGCCCCTCGGGCGCGCCCTCCTTCGCGAACTTGGCGGCGACCTTCTCCTTTGTCTCGCCCGCCTTCATGCCCTTCACCGCGTCGAGGATCTCGGGCAGGAAGCGCCCCTCCTCGAGCTGGGTCCAGAAGCCCTTGCCCTCGGCGACGATCTTCGCCTCGGGGTTGACCTCGAGGATCTTCTTCCCGCCGACCGTGCCCTCGTAGTCGATCTGCACGTAGTCGCCCTCGGCCGCCGCGTCGCCCTCCTTGCCGTCCTCGAACGTCGCGTAGGCCGCGCGCAGCTGGTCGATCCGCTCGTCGACCTCCGAGTCCTTCACCGTCGCGTCCGCGTCGGCGATCTTGAGCCCCTTGTAGGTGGGGAGCTTGAACTCGGGCCGCACGTCGACGAGAGCCGTGTACGAGCCGCCCTCGCCGTCGAGGTCGAACTCCTTCACGCCCACCAGCGCGACCTCGTCCACGCCCTCGGCCTTCAGCGCCTCGGGATGGAACTTGCGCACCATCGCCGCCACGGTCTCCTGCTTCAGCTGGCCGGCGAAGCTGCGGCGGATCACCTCGACCGGCACCTTGCCCTTGCGGAAGCCCGGCAGCTCGGCGTGGCGCACGAACTCGCGCTCGACCGACTTCACGACCTCGCCCTTCTCGGCGGCGTCCAGCTCCACCTTCAGCTCGATGCGGCACTTGCCCTGTTTCTTCTTGCTCGTCTTCATTGCTTGTTCTCCGTCGTTGTCACCTTGGCTGGCCTCGCTTTTCGCCCTTCAGCCGACTTCTCCTTTTTGCCGTCTGTCGGTTCTCAGTTCACCCGCTTCCTGTCCTGCCTTCAGTTGGCTTTCTGTTTTGCCTCCTGTAGGTTCATTCAGGTCTTGGTTTGCGCCTCACAGCCAAAATTTCTGCTTTTCGCGTAGTATATCAAACCCCGCCGAAAATCTCAACCGCCCCCCGCCAACCCGCGGCAGTTTTATCTCGCGCAGAGACGCAGAGGCGCAGAGGTTTTCTATCTGGGGGTATGCCCCCAGACCCCCAACTCTCTGTGACTCTGTGTGATGTCCCCCCACCCGCTCCCCGCTCCGCCGCGCCCCCGCCCCTTGCTGTCGTACGCTTGCTGTCCCCGTCCCTTCTGTCCCTTCCGTTCCTTTTGTCCTTATATATATAAATTCCCAGACCCCCGGTTCTTCATGATTTCTCCCGGAGTTTCCAACAAGCGGCGAGGCGACGGAGTACCGCGAGTGAGGAGCGGAGGACTCGTAGCCGTAAGAGTGATCCTATGCGCAACCAGCGATAGGATTCAGGCGGCCAGGGTAAACCAGTCTGGTTGTCCTAAGCGCGGCTCCGCCACCGCGCCGCCGCCGCGCCGCTCTTTCTTTGTTGATAACTGTTAGATAATTGTCTACATTTTCTTCTCTTTTCCCTCTTGACAGATTTTAAATAACTGTTCAATTTGCAAAAATACAAACAATTTGTAATTTTCCTTTATTTTTCTCTTCGCATAACACTTACCATTTCACCCTTCACAAATGGTTGATAATTTGTTATACTACGCACCGATGAAACCTTCCCCAGAGTTTGCCGTCATCGTGGTCGGTGGCGGCCACGCCGGCTGCGAGGCGGCGCTCGCCGCCGCCCGGATGGGCGTCGAAACCGCGCTCATTACTTCGCGACTCGATGCCCTGGCGCGCATGCCCTGCAATCCCTCGATCGGCGGCCTCGCCAAAAGCCACCTGGTATGCGAGCTGGACGCCCTCGGCGGCGAAATGGGCCGCAATGCCGACCTTACCGCGCTCCAGGCGAAGACCCTCAACCTGAGCCGCGGCCCCGCCGTCTGGGCCACCCGCTGCCAATGCGACAAGGCCGCCTACTCCCAGCGAATGCAGGCAGTCCTCGCCGCCCAACCCCACCTCACCCTCATCGAAGATGATGTCATCGACCTCTCACCATCAACGATCCATGAACCCAATTATTTTTTAGCCGCAAAGAACGCAGAGAACGCAAAGAGCTGGGGCTCCGCCCCAGACCCCAAAACCTCTGCGTCCTTTGCGTCCTTTGCGGCTAACCACCCAAACACCCAAACACTTTCCTCACCCTTGTTCCACGTGGAACAATCTTGTTTGGCCGCAAAGAGCGCAGAGAACGCAAGGAACTGGGGCTCCGCCCCAGACCCCAAAACCTCTGCGTCCTTTGCGTCCTTTGCGGCTAAAAATCATCATACACTAACCCTCGTTACCGCTCGCCATGGTCTTTTCCGCGCCCAGGCCATCGTCATTACCGCCGGTACCGCGCTCCGTGGGCGCATCTGGATCGGCAAGAAGGGCTCAGAAAGCGCCGGCGACTGCCGCCCCGCGGTAAACCAGCTCTCCACCGCGCTGGAGCGCCTTGGATTCCGCCTTTTCCGCCTCAAAACCGGTACTCCGCCCCGGCTCAAGGCCTCCTCCTGCGACTTCACCGCCTGCATCCGCCAGCCCGGCGACCACCCCCGCCCCTTGTTCCACGTGGAACAATCCCCAGCCGCTCCGAATCCTGCCGGCGGGCTTCAATGCCCGCCACCCGCCCCCGAACCTCTAGTTTTAGCCGCAAAGAACGCAAAGAACTGGGGCTCCGCCCCAGACCCCAAAACCTTTTCGTCCTATGCGTCCTATGCGGCTAAAACCCCAAAACAAAACCTCTGCGTCTCTGTGCCTCCGTGTGATAATTCAACCCCCCAGCCCCCCAATCCTGTCAATCCTGTCCAATCCACCCCGTCCCAACCCCCAACTCTCTGCGCCTCTGTGCCTCTGTGTGATAATTCCACCCCCCAGCCCCCAAATCCTGTCAATCCTGTCCAAAACATCTCAAACCGCGGACGATTGCCGATTGTCGCCCGCGCTTGCGCGGGAGGCGACGACAATCGGAATCGGCCGCAATCTCCTTTGCGTCCTTTGCGACCAAATCATCCTCTCCCCGAGCTTCCCTGCTACCAAACCCACACCACAGCCGAAACCCACCAGATTATCCGCGAAAACCTCAACAATTCCGCCCTCTACGGCGGTGCCATCGTGGGCACCGGCGTCCGCTACTGCCCCTCGATCGAGGACAAGATCGTCCGCTTCGCCAACGCCGAGTCACACCATGTCATGCTCGAGCCCGAGGACGCCGCCGGCACCATCATCTACCCCAATGGACTCAGCTGCAGCCTGCCGCCCGACGTGCAGGAACGGATGGTTCACTCGATTCCCGGACTCTCCCACGCCGAATTCCTCGCCTACGCCTATGCCATCGAGTACGACGCCATCGACTCCCGCTCGCTTAACCATAGCCTCGAGGCAAAGGACCACCCCGGACTCTTCTTCGCCGGCCAGATCAACGGCACCACCGGCTACGAGGAAGCCGCCGCCCAGGGCATCATCGCCGGCATCAACGCCGCGTTCCGCGCAAAAGGGGAGCCGCCGCTCGTCCTCAGCCGCCAGGATGCCTACATCGGCGTCATGATCGACGACCTTGTCACCAAGGGCACCGACGAACCCTACCGCATGTTCACCTCCCGCGCCGAGCGTCGCCTGATCCTGCGCCAGGACAACGCCATCTACCGACTCCTCGCCGCCGCCCGCCGCGTCGGCATCCGCTCCGCCACTGAACTCGATGCCTTCGCCGCCGAATTCGCCTATATCCAAGTAGCCGCGAAAACCCCAACCCCAACTTCGCGAACTTCGCATGAGACCACCCCCACCGCCACCGCCCGCATAGAAAACGAAATTAAGATTATGCGTCTTTACGCTCCCTACATCGATCAGGAAGAAAAAGCGGCAGAAAAGGCGAAAATTGATGAGAAAAAGACAATTCCCGCCTGGCTCGACTATGACCAAATTCCCGCCTTGCGCTTTGAAAGCCGCCAGAAACTGAAGGCCCACCGCCCCGAAACCCTTGCCCAGGCTGCTCGCATCCCCGGCGTAAACCCCTCCGACGTCGCCATCCTCGCCGTCATCATCCACCGCGGCCATCACTAAGTTTCGTGGTTCGTTGCTCGTGGTTCGTCTGTTTTCCGTCCCTTCAGTCCCTCTTGTCCCATTTATAAACTCCGATGGTTGGGGCTCTCGCTACCGCTCCGCAGCTCCGCTTTCAACAACCACTATCCATAAAACTGCATTATCTGGTTTTATAACTGGGGGTTTGCCCCCAGACCCCCTACCAACCACTGCGGCGCAGCCGCAGATAAAACCTATATTCATTGTGGCTGTGGTTGATGAATGTATTCTGCGAAGCATAAACCATTCTGCGGAGCGGGACAGCCGAGCGAAGCGAGACAGCCGAAGGCCGCGAGAGCCCAACAGATAGGAGTTCCAAAATACTCCCCCAACTCAAACACCCAAACACCCTAAACTCAAACACTCTCCTCATACTTATCTACACACTATGTTGATAAGTAGTTAACACGAGTAGATTCCTCGTTTCCCACAATTCCCCAAAATTATGGTATTATACCGCCCCATGAACAACGAAGAAGCTAAAAACCAACCTGCCGCGCTCTGGGAGAAGGCCAAGTCGATGTACCTTGGCACTCTCAATGGCGAGGACGAGAAGAGCCAGGCAGAACGCTATTTCAGTATGGTCGCCACCGTCTCCTTCGAGAACGGCAAGTTCACCATCATCACCACCAACTCATTCGCCGCCGACCTCATCCGCAGCGAATACGCGAGCAAGATCAAGGGCAGCTTCCTGCTCGCCGGCGCCGATCCCGGCATCGAGATCGAAGTCCGCTACGACAGCTCCCTCAAACCTGTGGACGAAAAGCCAGCCTATCCGCAAGGCTATGGCTATGCCGACCAGTCATCGACCTCGCGCGCGCCTTCATCCTTCGTCTCCACGCTGCCGCTCAAAGAGGAGTTCACGTTCGACGAGTTCGTGAGCGGACCTTCCAACAGCTTCGCCATCGCCGCCGCCAAGGCCGTCGTCGCCAGCCCCGGCCGCCCCGGCAACAACCCGCTCTTCATCCACGGCGGCACCGGCCTCGGCAAGACCCACCTCATGCAGGCGATCGGCAACGAGCTCAAGAAGAAAAACCCCTCGCTCTCCATCTGCTACCTCACCGCCGAGGAGTACATGAACGAATACGTCAACCACATGCAGGAGGGCAAGATCTCCAAGTTCCGCGACAAGTACCGCTCGCTCGACGTCCTCCTGATCGACGACGTCCAGTTCTTCCAGCGCGGCAAGGAGACCCAGGACGAGTTCTTCAACAACTTCAACGCCTTGCGCGACAAGTACAAGCAGATCGTGCTTACCTCCGACGTCGCTCCGAAGAACCTTCCCTCCACCATCGAAAGCCGGCTCATCTCCCGCTTCGAGGGCGGCATGCTCCAGGAAATCGAGTCTCCCAAGTACGAAACCCGTCTCGCCATTCTCAAGAAGAAGGCCGAGTCCACCTCGGTCCGCATCCCCGACCTCGCCCTCGAGTTCATCGCCGACAACATCAACAGCCACGTCCGCGCCCTTGAAGGCGCCCTCGCCACGGTAGAGGTATTCGTCTCCGCCAATCCCAAGCTGGTGCTCGACAAGACCATCCTCTCCCGAATCCTCGATCCCTTCATCAAGAAGGAGAACACCCTCAAGAAGCTTACCATAAAGGAAATCCAGCAGGAATGCGCCCGCCACTTCAACTCCTCGATGGACGACATCCTCTCACATGAGCGCACCCAGTCGATGGTAACTCCGCGGCAGCTTGCGATGTACATCTCGCGCAAGTACACCGCCAAGGGACTCAAGGAAATCGCCGACGGCTTCAAGAAGAGCCACGCTACCGTCATCAGCGGCGTCAAGACCATCCAGCAGCGCCTCTCCAACGAGCCCAACCTGAGGGCCGACCTGGAGGAGATTCTCTCCGTCCTCGGCTATAAACTTTCTGATTCGATGGAGTGAATGCAAGCGGTAGACAAGTGAAGGCAACTACGAAGATGTCAAACCGAGCCGAAATATCCGCGACAGGTTGTCAAACCCAAAACACCTCCCGCACCCCTGTTTTTACTGGCTCTCGACCACTTTCTCTACATGTCTACAAACCTAATGATAGTAATTTTCACTCTTTCATTCATCAGTAATATTTGATACACTTCGCAACAATCGACAAAGGAGAAGCAACATGAAGTTCAAGATCATCCGATCCAAGTTCATCGAAGGACTCAAGGGAGTCCAGAACATCGTGGCCGGAAAGGGTTCCCTCCCCATCCTCCAGAACGTCCTCATCGAGGCGGACGGCGAGGAGCTCAGGATGACCACCACCGACCTCGACATCTCCGTCAAGTGCGTCTGCCCCTGCACCGTCGAGGAGAAGGGCGAGACCACTCTTCCCGTCCGCCTGCTCTTCAACTCCATCTCCAAGGTGGCGGAAGGGGAGGTCTCGGTCGAAGTCGACTTCAACGAAAGGGCGGTCATCAAGGCCGGCAGCGCCAAGTACACCCTCGTCGGCATGCCGGCTAAGGACTTCCCCCGCCTCCCCGAGGAGGACAGCTCCTACTCCTACACCATCGAGCAGGCGACTCTCCGCGAAATGCTCCGCAAGGTAGCCTACGCCGCCAGCCAGGACGACACCCGCCGCACCCTCAAGGGCGTGCTGATGAGCTTCAAGGACGAAAAGCTCACCCTCGTCGCCACCGACGGCCGCCGCCTCGCCATGGTCGAGAGCGAACTCGAGTTCCCCAAGGACGGCGAGAAGGACATCGTCCTCCCCTCCAAGGCAGTCAACGAACTTCAGCGCTCGCTCGCCGGCGAAGGCGAGATCAAGATTACCGTCAAGAAGTCCCAGATCGCCTTCGACCTCGGCTCGCTCCACCTCTACTCGAAGCTGATGGACGAGACCTATCCCAACTACCGCCAGGTCATCCCCCACGACACCGCCGAGCACATCAGCGTCGACCGCCAGCTGCTCCTCAGCGCGCTCGACCGCGCCAGCGTCATGACCATCGACGAGGCCCACTCCACCAAGCTCATCTTCGAGTCCGGCCGCCTCGTCGTCACCTCCGCCGCCACCGAGATCGGCGAGGCGAAGGACGAAGTGCCGATCAAGTACGCCGGCGAGAAGATTGAGATCATGTTCAACCCGGCCTACCTCATGGATCCGCTGAAGGCGATCGACGACGACATCGTCACCATCAACCTCAACAACGGACACTCCCCCGCCGTCGTCAAGTGCTCGGTGCCGTTCCTCTACGTGCTGATGCCGCTGCGCGCAAGCTGATTGGATGAAGATCTGGACCGACCAGAACTACCCCATCATCATCTCCTGCGCCAAGGCGCTCTCCCGCTGGACCGAACAGGAGGTGCTGGCGATGGGCTACAAGCCGATCGAAGTGACGGAGAACACCGTCGTCGTGCGCGGCGCGATGCGCGACGTCTTCCGCCTCAACCTCCAGCTCCGCACCGCGCACCGCGTGCTCGTCCCGCTCCTGCGCACCACTTGCCGCGGCATCCGCGACCTCTACGAAGCCGTCCGCTCCATCGACTGGGAGAACCTCCTCGACGCCGACGGCTACTTCTCCGTCTCCTCGATCGCCCATAACCGCACCATCCGCGACACCCGCATCCCCTCGCTCTACACCAAGGACGCGATTGCCGACCGGATGCGCGAGCGTTGCCAGCAGCGCCCCGACTCCGGCGGCGACAACATCGGCGCGGCGGTTTTCGTCTACTGGGAGCGCGACGAGGTCATCATCTACCTCGACACCTCCGGCGAGCCGCTCTCAAAGCGCGGCTACCGCCGCATCCCCGGCTCCGCGCCGATGCAGGAGACCCTCGCCGCCGCCTGCCTGATGGGCATGGGCTGGAAAGGGGACAGACCCTTCCTCTCCCCGATGTGCGGCAGCGGCACGCCCGCCATCGAGGCGGCGATGATCGCCATGAACAAGGCGCCGGGCTCGCTCAAGGGACACTTCGCCTTCCAGTCCATCAAGGGATATGGCCGCATCATCCCCGGCGAGAAGGCGCCGACCGTCGCGCCGCGCCAGACCGCCGGCGCCACGCCCGAGCAGATCTGGAAGGAGATGGTACTCGAGGCGAAGAAGGAAGAGCGCCGCGACAATCTGCCGCGGATCATCGCGACCGACATCTCGCCCGAGGCCGTGGACAACGCCCAGACCAACGCCATCACCGCCGGCGTCGCCGAGTTCATCGAGTTCCACGCCTGTGACTTCGCCGAGACACCGGTTCCCGAAGTTTCCGCGCCGCCGCCCGGCGAAACCAAGGGCTGCGTGTTCTTCAACCCCGAGTACGGCATCCGCCTCGGCGACCCCGAGGAGCTAAAGCCGATCTACGCGCGCATCGGCACCTTCATGAACGAGAAGTGCCGCGGCTGGACCGGCGCGCTCATCACCGGCAACCCGGACCTCGCCGCGCAAGTAAACCTTTACTACCGCAACCGCATCCCGTTCTTCAACGGACCAATCGACTGCAGGCTCTTCATCTACGAAGGCTGCGAGCTGAAGGGACAAAACGCATCATGAAATTCGAAGAGTTTCTCCAAGACAAAAATTCTCAGGGCGGCGAGCCGTCGAGTTCGCCCTACGAGCCGTCGAGTTCGCCCTACGAGCCGTCGAGTTCGCCCTACGAGCCGTCGCGCTCGCCCGAACCAGAAGAGGAAATCGAAATCCAGAAGGCGGTGGTTGAGTCGCTTGCCGCCGACAAGGTGAAGATCGAAGAAGAAGCCACCCTCGCTCGCTCGCGCATCGCCGCGCTTGAGCGTGAAAAAGCCGCGCTCGCCGCGCGCGTCGCCGCACTGGAAGGGGAGGTGGCCTCGCTCAAGGCCGAGCTCGACCGCTCCGCCGACCGCCTCGCCCGCAACGAGGAGACGCCGGCGGCGAGCAAGGTCGCGCTCCTCGAGCGCAACGTCGACCTCGACGACCGCTTCGAGGGCGAGACCCGCGACCATGTCCTCGAGGTGCTGCGCGAGGCGCGCGACGCGGCGGAGAAGGAAGGCCGAAACCGCCGCGCCCAGATCCTCGAGGCGGTGCTGCTCGAGAACGCGCCGGTCGGCGAGCTTGCCGCGCGCCGCGCCGCGCTGGAGAAGCTTTTCGCCGCCAATGGCAATATCGTCAACGGCGAGGTGATGCGCCAGCTTACCAAGCTGACCATCCAGTACCGCGACGGCGAAACCTACCTCCTCCCCTCCGAAATCCTCAAACGAGTCTACTAGTTTTGCGTCGCATTTGCGTCGCAAAGGACGCCGATATTGCCCTTACTGACCGCTGATTGTTGGTTGCTGATTGTTGGTTGCTGGTTGCTGGCTGCTGGTTGCTGGCTGCTGCCCCCAATCCCCCCATCCTGTAAATCCTGTCCAAAATATCCAAAACCGCGGACGATTGCCGATTGTCGCCCGCGCTTGCGCGGGAGGCGACGACAATCGGAATCGGCCGCAATCTCCATTGCGTCCTTTGCGACAAAACCAAACCCACGAATCACGAACCACGAACCACGAATCACCAATTATCAACTAACTTATCAACTTGTTTATCAACTATGTCACCAACTATGTTGATAACTGCCCCCTTGCGTTTATAAAAAATAAAGTCCATAATACACAACCAGTGAAGGCCCTTAGTCCAGAGATCTGTTTCCAGCTCCGTGATGCCCGCCGCCAGGCGGGCCTCTCGCAGCAAGTCCTTGCCGCCGAAGTCGGCTGCAAGCAGTCTGCGCTTTCCATGTTCGAGCAGGGCCGCCCCACCAAGTTGAGCACAGAAGTGGTGGAAAAGCTGGCCAAGCGTCTCGGCATTTCCCTCACCGCCGCCGCGCCTGCCTCCGGCTCCCCCGCGCCTGCGCCCGCCGCCCCCAACTACGCCCCCGGCTCCGGCTTCTGTCCCAACCCGCAGTGCCCCAGCAACCGCGCCTACCAGGTTGCCGGCCGCGCCCTCTACTCGCCCGACCGCGCCGCGGCGGATCCGGTCGGCGGCCGCTTCTGCGCCGTCTGCGGCGAGGTGCTGGAGCGCCTCTGCCCCAACTGCGGCGCCTGGGTCCACGCCGGCGCCGTCTGCTCCCACTGCGGCCAGCCCTACATCGCGTAGCTGCTTTTCAGTAAAACAAACCCCAAAGGAGAGCGACCATGGGAAAGTTCGACGGCAAGGTGGTTCTGGTAACCGGCGGCAGCCGCAACACCGGTCTCGACCTGGTGGAGAAGTTCGTCCGCGAAGGCGCGAAGGTGTTTACCTGCGGCTCGACCGAGGCCTCCACCGCCGCCGGCGCGGCGGCCCTCGCCGCCCGCGGCGTCGCCGGCGTCACCTCGATCGCCTGCGACATCTCCGACCTCGCCCAGGTCCGCGCGCTCTTCGACGCCGTCGAGCGCGAGGCGGGCCGCCTCGACATCCTCGTCAACAACGCCGCCAACCAGGGTCTCGGCCACGGCGGCCCCCTGGAGATGGACCCCGCGCGCTTCCACGAAGTCCTGAACGTGAACGTCATCGGCGGCTTCCAGGTTACCCAGCAGGCCTGCAACCGCTTCTTCTTGAAGCAGGCGTCGCGCGGCGTGGTGGTCTTCCTCTCCTCCAACACCGCCATGCGCGCCATCCGCCGCCGCACCGCCTACTGCGCCTCGAAGGGCGCTGTCAACTCCATGGTGCGCGCGCTCGCGCTCGATCTCGCCCCGCTCGGCATCCGCGTCAACTGCTGCGCGCCCGGCTACATCAACACCGAGCGCTGGGACTCCCTCGACCCCAAGATCGCCGCGCGCCGCCGCCTCAACTGCCCGCTCCGCCGCGAGGCGCGCGGCTCCGACATCGCGAACGTCGTCGCGTTCCTCGCCTCGGACGACTCCTCGAACATGACCGGCGAGATCGTCACCTGCGACGCCGGCTGCTCCTGCCAGCACATGCCCGAAGACCTCGACCTCTAACCAATATCGGCCCGGCGGGCTTCAGCCCGCCCCCACCAACAAAAATGTTAAGCCGCAAAGAACGCATAGAACGCAAAGTACTGGGGGCATGCCCCCAGACCCCCGAATCAGCCACCCCTGCGGCGAAGCCGCAGATATAACCATAGGTCAGTATGGCTGTGTCAAATGAATAGTATGCGCAAAGCAAAGCACATTCTGCGGAGCGGTAGCGAGAGCCCCACAGATCGGAGTTAATATCCCCCACCCCCCAACGCAAACCCCATAACTCAAAAACTTCATGAAAATCACCGCCCTCCGCCCGTTCGTCGTCGACTGCTTCCGCACCAACTGGGTCTTCCTCAAGGTCGAGACCGACGCCGGCCTCCACGGCCTCGGCGAAGCCACCCTCGAATACAAGGAGAACGCCGTCCTCGGCGCCATCGCCGACCTTGAGCACGCGCTCGTCGGCCAGGACCCGTTCAACACCGAGTGGATTTTCCACTCCAACTACCGCGACGCCTACTGGCGCGGCGGCGCCGTGCTCATGAGCGCGCTCTCTGCCGTCGACATGGCGCTCTGGGACCTGAAGGGCAAGGCGCTCGGCCTCCCGGTCTGGAAGCTCGCCGGCGGCAAGTGCCGCGATGGCGTGCCCTGCTACGCCAACTGCTGGTTCGCCGGCGCGAAGGAGCCCGAGGAGTTCGCCGACAAGGCCGTGGCCGCGGTCGAGGCCGGCTTCCGCGGACTCAAGTGGGATCCGTTCGGCCGCAACTACCGCCAGCTTCCTCCCGACGACTTCCGCAAGGCGCTGAAGTGCGTCGCCGCGGTCAAGGCCGCGGTCGCCGGCAAGGCGGAGATCCTCGTCGAGTGCCACGGCCGGTTCGACCTCCCCACCGCGCTCCGCGTCTGCCGCGCGCTCGAGGAGTTCGACCCCTACTGGGTGGAGGAGCCCGTCATCCCCGACACCATGCGCGCGCTCGCCGACCTGCGCAGCCGCGTGCGCGTCCCCATCGCCTGCGGCGAGCGCCTCTACACCACCCAGCAGATCCTGGACGCGGTCGAGCTGCGCGCCTGCGACTACCTCCAGCCCGACGCATCCCACGCCGGCGGCATCACCGGCATGCGCGGGATCGCCGCCATCTGCGACGCCCACCACATTCCCTTCTGCGCCCACAACCCGTCCGGCCCCGTCGCCAACGCCGTCACCCTCGCCCTTGGCGTCTCCACTCCCGGCTACTGCATCCACGAGACGCTCTTCGACGACGTCCCCTGGCGCCGCGACGTCATTGACGAGGACGTGCGTTTCGAGAACGGCCTCATGTACCCCTCCGACCGACCCGGCCTCGGCGTCGAGCTAAACGAAGCGGCGGCGCTGGCCCACCCCAAGGCCGACCACTGGCTCCGCCACTACGCCGGCACCCTCACCAACATCCGCCCTCCCAATAGCTGCAAATACTATTCTTAAGTCGCAGAAGCCGCAGATTCTGCGTCCGATTCCGATTGCGCTTTCTTTGTCCTATCTGTCCTACCCGTCCCAAGCATTCTACTTTCCCTCATGAAAGTGTAATGCCAGCACCAACATTCCCTCATAAAAGTGTGGTGTTGTTCACAATATTCCCCCATGAAAGTGTAGCGGTGGTTGCGCGATTCAAGGGAAATATGATATAATACGCGCATGAAGCGCAAAAAACCAGCAGTGTTTTTAAAAAGGAAATTTGAGTCCTTTCTAGAGGCTTGGAAAGCAAATCCAGACCGCTTGCCTTTGATTGTCAAGGGCGCCCGTCAGGTCGGCAAGACCGAAAGCATCCGTCATTTTGCTGAAAGTAGATACGCGTCTTTCGTAGAAATCAATTTTGCCCTTCAGCCAGAGTACAAGGTCATAATTCGTGATGGCTACTCGGCCGAGAACATCATTCGCAATATCTCGCTCATCGAGCCGAACTTCAGGTTCGTTGAAGGGGGAACATTGATCTTCTTCGATGAAATCCAGGAATTCCCGGAAATCGCAACGAGCTTCAAGTCGTTCGCGCAGCTGGGCAAATACGATGTCATCAGCAGCGGATCACTTCTGGGCATCCAGCTCAAGCGCATAGAGTCTATCAGCGTGGGCTACCAGGAAACGGCGGTGATGGGCTCCATTGACTTTGAGGAGTTCCTTTGGGCGCGCGGCTACAGCCAGGAGCAGCTCGACGAGCTGTACGGCCGGCTTGTTGCCGGGCAGGCGTTCGGCGAGGCGGCGAACGAGGCGATGGACAAGCTCTTCCTCGACTATTCCACTCTTGGCGGAATGCCGGAGGTCGACGAAAGCTATTTTGTCAAGGGGACGTTTGAAGGCGTTCCGGCGATCCAGCGCCGGATAGTCTCGGACTACCGCTCCGACATCCGCAAATACGCCGAGGGCCTTGACCCGCTGCGGATCGTCAATGTGTTTGAAAGCATCCCGGCTCAGCTGGCCAAGACAAACAAGAAGTTCCGGCTTTCGCTGGTCGAGAAGAAAGCCCGCTACAAAGACTACTGGGGATGCGTGGAGTGGTTGAACGACGCGGGAATAGTCAACGTCTGCAAGGCGATGGAATTCCCCGAGCTTCCCGTTGCCGCGCATTTGGATTCCGCGTGCTACAAGCTCTACATGGCCGACAGCGGACTGCTCGTCTCGATGCTTGACGAGGAGTCTCAGGAAGACGTGCGCATGCGGCGGGACCTCGGGACCTGGAAGGGCGGTCTTTTCGAGAACATCGTCGCCGAGGCGTTGGTGAAGTCCGGTGCGACCCTGGCATACTACAAGAAGGGGAACTCCACGCTGGAGATGGACTTCTTCCTCCGTTCCGGCGACCGTCTCGTGCCGGTCGAAGTCAAGGCCGGCAACACCAAGGCGAAGTCTATGCGGGTACTCATTGACAGTCCGCACTACAAGGACATAAGCTGGGGAATCAAGCTCGTCAAGGGCGATGTCGGTTTCTCAAACGGCGTGCTTACTATTCCCCATTGGTGCGCCTTTTTCCTTCGCCGCCTCGCCAAGGAGGCGAAGCCCCCCGCCTAGCTCCGGTCCTGCCTGCCTTCTCACGGAGTCGTCAACAAGCGGCGAAGCGGCGGGTGTCGCGAGTGAGGAGCGGAGGACTCGTAGCCGTAAGAGTGATCTTATGCGCAACCAGAGATAGTATTCAGGCGGCCAGGGTAAACCAGGCTGGTTGTTCTAAGCGCGGAAGGCGTCACGAGGTCCGCAGCGACGAGACCGAGCGAGCAGCCCACCGCTGAGCCGCCCCCCAAAAACTTTTTTCAAAATTTTCCCCGCTCCTTCCCCGATTTATGGTATAATGCGCTCAAACAACTCAAAGACAGAACTATGCCCTCGCATAGCGAGCGGCTTAAGTTTGGTGTCGGGAGGTTGAAATGAGTACGATAAAAACAAGCCTAAATGCCCTTGCGCGGCGGCTGCCAGCCCTCGCCGCGCTTGGCGTTATCGCACTCTTCTCCCTCCTCCCCTCCGCCTCGCGCGCCGACACCGTCGACTGGGCCGGCATCACCGTCACCTACTCCGGCGCCGCGGTCTCCTACTCCGGCTCCGACCCCGCCAGCTCCGACCTCATCCTCACCTACACCGATACCGCCAACCCCGGCACCCTGTCCTTGCCCGAGGCCTGGGCCGCCCGCTACCTCGTGGTCGGCGGCGGCGGCGCCGGCGGCACCGTAAAACCTGCCGACTACCTGGCCAAGGGCCAGGGCGGCGGTGGCGGTGGCGGCGGCTTCCTCACCGGCGACACGACTTTGGCGGCGCAGACATATTCAATTTTCGTCGGCGTCGGCGGCACGCCCGCCGCCAACCAAGACGCTGCCGTGTCTGGTGGCGATGGCGGCAGTTCGTCGATTACCATCACCTCAACTTCCACCGCCATTGCCAACGCGATTGGCGGCGGCGGCGGCGGTGCCCAGAGCGTTGGCCGTGACGGCGGATCCGGCGGCGGCGGTTCCCCTTCGGCTACTGGTACATCTGGAAGAAAAGCCGGCGGCAGCGGCGTGTCGGGTCTGGGTTATAATGGTGGTGCTGGCAACAATGCGACGTTCGCTGCGGGCGGAGGCGGTGCTGGGGCAAAGGGTAAAAACACTTCTAGCAGTGCCAGCGGTGCTGGTGGTGAAGGTCTCCAGAGTGACATCACCGGCGAAATGAAGTATTACGCTGGTGGTGGCGGCGGCGGCAGGGGCTCTGGTTCCCAGGCCACATCGGGCGGTCTTGGCGGCGGTGGCGCCGGCGGTCCTGGCACGAACGGTGCTTCGGCCTCGCCCGGTGAGGCCTCGACCGGCGGCGGCGGCGGCGGCGGCGGCCGCTACTGTACTGGCGCGGCTGGCGGCAGCGGCATTGTCGTCATCCGTCTCTTGATGCCGGCGATTGCGCCGACGCCCAAGGCGGATCAGTACTTCACTGGCGCGGAGCTCACCGGCGTCGACGACCCCGGCAGCAACTGGATGCTTGACCACGGCGACATGGTCGCCACCAATGCCGACACCTACACCTTCTGGGTCAAGCCGGTTGGCACGCTGAAGTGGAAAGACAGCAGCGGCACCGAGTTGCGTCAGTTTACCTGGAAGATCCTTCCCGCTACCGTTCCCGAGGACCAGGAGCCGCAGGCCACCAACCTCGTCTACAACGGTGAGGAGCAGTGCGGCGTCACCCCGTCGTCGTCTGGTTTCTATACTCTCATCAACGCGCGGCAGACCGCCGCCGGCAACTACACCGCCACCGCCAAGCTCAACAATCCGTCCGGTTACTCCAACTGCACCTGGCACGATGGCACCACCGGCGATCGCACAATCAACTTCACCATTGACCAGCTCACCGTCAAGCGCCCGACCGCCAAGACCGGCCTCGCCTACACCGGCAACCCGCAGAACGGCATCAATGATTCTGAACATGCCAAGTTCTATGTCCTCGGCGGCGTCACCAACGCCGTCAACACCGGCTCCTATGTCGCCACCGCCGCCATCGGCGCGGCGCACCAGGGCAGCTGCGTATGGGAGACCAAGCCCGGCGACACCACGCCCGTCAACGACACCATCGAGATTCCCTGGTCGATCGGCGGCTACGTCGTCGCCAAGCCGACCGCTGTCACCGGCCTCGTCTACGACGGCGCGAACAAGGTCGGCATCACCCCCTCCGTCGACGCCTCGCGTTACACCATCGTCGGCAACACTGCCACCAACGCCGGCTCCTACACTGCGCAAGCCACCCTCAACGACCCCGCGAACTGCCAGTGGGCCGGCGAAGCCCTCGGCGTCGCCACGATCGACATCTCCTGGTCGATTGCCCGCCAGCCGGTCCCGCAGATCTCCATTCCCGCCGACTCCTTTGTCTACGATACCAACAGCCACTTCGTCGTCGTCGGTCCTGCCGGCTGGTCCGACTACAGCCGCATCACCGTCGGCGTCACCAACGCCGTCACCGTCGGCGAGTATTCCTTCACCGTCGCGCTCAACGACTCCAACCACTGCTGGGATACCTCCCCCGCCACCTGGTCGCCGACCACCATCGTCTGGACTATCACCAAGGCCCCCGTCCGGCAGCCGACCGTCGTCCCCGGCCTCGTCTACAACGCCAACATCCAGTACGGCGTGGTCGATTCCGAGGACGCCTCGCTCTACCAGCTGAACGGTGGCTACAAGGGCAGGGTCAACGCCGGCTCCTACTTCGCCGAGTTCCGGCTGCTCGACTCCGCCAACTACGCCTGGGTCGGCGGCAGCTCCGCGAACCTCAGCCTCGACTGGTCCATCGCCCCGGCGCCGAACGCCATCACCGAACTCAAGCTTCCGAGCTGGAAGGCCGAGGAGGTCCCCACCGTGCACCGCGTCACCGTCAAAGCTGATTGGGGCGAGCCGAAGATCGACTACTCCTCCGCCGAGACCGGCCCGTGGACCGAGAACCAGCCCACCAACATCGGCGTCTATTACGTCCGCGCCACCGTCGCCGAAACCACCAACTGGGCGGCTGCCGAGCGCACCGCCAAGTTCTCCATCTGGAGCGACCCCGACCGCATCTTCCGCGACTATGTCGACCTCCGCGTCCAGGGCTACCGCGGCTCCGAGCCGCTTACCAACTTCCCGCTCCTCGTGCGCATCAGCGAAAAACGCTTCCGCGGCTTCTACTACAGCCGCGCCGGCCTCACCGGCGAGGACATGGTGTTCATGGACACCGCCGCCGACGCCCAGCTGCCCTACGAGGTCGACACCTGGAACGTCAACGGCGATAAGGATTCGCTCGTCTGGGTGCGTGTGAATGTCCTCACCAACGGCGCCCCCATCCGCATGTACTGGGCGCTCCGCGAAGGCGCCGACGCGCCCGGCTACAGCCCCGAGGACGTGTGGTCCGACTACGTCGGCGTCTGGCACTTCGCCGACCAGGACGGCGCCCCGTCGTCCGACGCCACCGGCAACGGCAACTTCGGCTATCCGCTTACCTACAACCCGGGCGACACCACCTCGTCGATGATCCACAGCACCGCCAACATCGGCCTGGGCCGCACAATCAGCTACACCCCCAACATCAAGGGCGGCTGCCGCCTCGTGGTCTCCAACACGCCCTCGTTCCACTTCGACGGCAAGCTCACGATCTCCGGCTGGCTCAAGATGTCGCAGGCGCCCAGCGGCGGCGCCGATCTTACCGAAGGCCACGTCTGGCCTTTCTCGCGTCGCAACGGCGAGACCGCCGTCGACACCGACCTCGGCGCATTCCTCATCCGCTCCGGCGTCGGCAACCTCAACCTCCGTGGAATGCGCCTCTTCGGCGGCGGCTCCTCCGGCGGCGAGGCCAGCCAGATCTGGCCGGCCCAGGTCACGGGCGGCTGGAGCTACTTCGGCGCGGCGTACAACGGCGCCTCGGCCAAGGTCTGCGGCGCCCAGATGGAAAACGCCGCCTTCGTCGAGCGCACGGTCAACATCACCCCGGTCGCCGACTCCGGCGAGAACCTCTCCTTCGGCAACATCCCCGGCACCAACAACACCTACTACTCCTTCGCCGGTATGGTCGACGAATACCGCCTGACCAAGGAGGTGCGCTCCCCCGGCTGGCTGCAGGCCGAGTTCGACACCGTCAACGACAAGGCGTTCTGCACCAACTCGTTGGTGGTGAAGGACGGCCTCAAGGTCAACTACTGGCTCGACTACCCCGCCTTCGCGCCGCTCGCGATGGAGGCTGGCGAATATCCCACCGTCTGCTACAACGGCCGCCTCGCCGAAGGCTGGGCCTCCACCAACTACGTCAACGTCTACGACTCCTCCACCAACTCCGTCTATCCGACGGTAGGTGGTTCCTACCGCGTCGTCTTCGCGCTCGACGAAAGCTACACCGGCTACGAGCTCCTCGAACCCGAGAAGGGGCTCTTTAACCTCACCCTCAACGGCAGGTCGCCCTACACCGACCTCGCCGGCAACCTCGGCGACACCGGCCGCATCCTGCTCATGAACCGCCACATGGTTGGCTCCAAGAACATCGTGCGCTACCAGGGCTACTCGTACAATACGAAGGATCGCCCGGTTTCGGTGGACAATCCGTCTTTCTGGGAGGTAATTCAATATTCTCCCGCCAACAATGACGCGTGCCCCAACCTCAAAGAGGCAACCGAATCCATTCTCTGGACTAAGCAGCATGGGGCCAGGCTGTGGCATCTCCTCAACTGCCGTCACGGCAACACCATGGGCTCGGCCGTCCGCAACACCCAGAACTACTTCAGCTTTTCGCCGTCGTCCTACAGCATCGACAACCGCGAGATTTCGCCCGCCACCGCAGCGACCGCCGGCCAGATCGTGATGCGCAACATCGGCGCCGAAAACTCCGAGGACTCCGCCACCGTCTACTCCTCCTGCTTCACCAACGGCATCGGCACCATCTACTTCGACGCCGTCAACGGCTGGAACAACAACATCGGCAACAACTACGGCATCTGCGTCGAGATCTGCACCAACGTCCTCGGCGACGCCACCGCGCTCATCCCGCCGACCGACGAGAACGTCCTCGGCGTCACCATCGAAACCAACGACGTCGGCGGCGTCGAGGTCGTCACCACCAACTACAACTACTACGCCAACGCCGTCTGGCGTCGTGTCCCGTTTGTCGCGTATAAGCGCGACAACACCCCCGCCTTCGTCCGCGAGGAAGTCCCGGCCTCCGGCATCAACCTCTCCGTCGTCAACGGCGGCACCACCACCAACTTCTACCGCATGGCCGTGCCGCTCGACATCCGCATCCCCGTCCGCTTCCGCATCCGCCGTACCTCCTCCGTGCCGATCGCGACCACGCCCCTCGACGGCAACGCGCTCATCCTGCTCGACAACATCCTCGTCTCCTACCCCGCGATGTCGGCCGACCTGAAGCCGCTCGGCTTCTACGACCCCGACCGCCGCGGCAAGCAGGTGCTCGGCCAGGAGATCGCCTTCGAGACTCCGTTCCCCGCCCAGACCGACACCGGCGTCTTCGCCCGTGCCGAGCCATACTTCTACGTCAACCCCGGCACCTCCGCCGACACCAACAAGTTCGTCGTCGCGGCGAACCTCCACTACCGCTGGCGCTACCTGCGCCAGCGCGCCGAGCCCGCCGCGCAGATCGCCCAGCTCGACCCCTCCTACGTCAACTACTACAACGACTTCCTCTGGCGCACCGTCCCGCTCAACCCGCGCGGCGGCTACCGCTCCATCGACCCGCTTGTCCTTCCAGCGGCCGCCGGCGACGTCGAGTTCTGGTACGACCTCACCATGGACACGCCCTATTACGAGTACGTCGACTACTCCGGCCTCGACTACGGCGTCCCCTACGACGAGCGCCACACCGCCGTCACCAACCACATCACCGCCGCGGAGATGGAGGGCGGCGACGAGCTTCTGCCCTCCACCGGCCTCGACTGGTTCGTCCGCCTCCGCGAGGGCAAGAGCGATTTCGAGGGTATGCGCGTCGTCGTCGAAGGCGAGCTTGGCGGCGAGTACGAGATGGACCCGATCGAGGACAACATGTGGCGCGCGCTCGTCAAGATCCCGCCCGACAAGGTCCCGTCCGGCACCACCGTCCCCGTCTCCTTCTACTTCGTGGGGGTCAACCGCCAGGTCCGCGGCGCCACCGAGTTCGTGGAGAACACCGTCTACTTCGGCCCCAACTCCGCCGAGACCGTCGTCATGCCCGCCAACGGCAAGCTCGAGTCCTACGACTCCCCGTCGGACGTGAAGAAGGTCTCCGCCGACGTCGACAGCTCCACCGGCTACCTCGAGCTCAAGATCTCCGACCGCTACCTCACCTGGGCCGCCTCCCGCGCCGAGTACCAGAACTTCAACAACTGGTCCGACGCCCACCGCCTCGACAAGAAGTTCTGCGTCGCCTCCGGCACCAACGGCGTCGACGACGTGAAGATGAAGACCTACAACCTCGACATGGGCGAGTGGGACCAGTTCGACCCCGGCTCCACCAACTGGAACGAGACCTTCTGGCTGGCCAACTACAACGACACCGGGTTCCCCAAGGAGAAGTTCTTCCAGGACCACATCACCCCCAACGACTGGAACGGCCACAACCTCACCTTCGTCTCCCGCGACCTCAACAAGTACATCGCCCCGACCGCCGGCGACACGGTCTCCCACATGGGCGCGAAGCTGCAGGGGCAGGGCGAGGGCTTCCTCGAGTTCTCGCTGACCGACCGCCCGAAGGGGCTGGGCTCGGTCAAGGTGAGCTCCCGCATCGGCCAGTCGATCTCCTTCGACAACATGTGCTACAACACCGTGAGCCTCTACGACATCCGCTTCAACGGCCTCAGCGGCATCGAGTACTTCTACCGCACCAACTACGTCTTCTTCGCCCCGGTGCTGATGAGCAGCCTCGTCAGGGGCAATGCGTACACCGGCTACGGCGAGAACTACAACGGCGTCGAGGGCATCATGGCCGTCGGCGCGTCGGTCTCCGTCGTCGCCTACTACTGGCCGGGCATCGGCTGCTACGAGTTCCGGCTGAGCCGCCAGTCGAACAACGCCAACAACAACGGCCCGCGCTACGTCCTCGAGCTCTTCCGCTGGAGCAACGAAAACGGCAAGATCGCCCCGACCCGCCTCTGCACCCAGCAGTTCGACTCCAGCGACTCCAGGATCTGGTACTGGGAAACCGGCACCAGCACCTCCCCCACCTCGAACAGCCAGTACAACCCCTATTTCTGGGGCATGTTCATCTCGGTCGAGAACACCCCCTCCGGCACCCTCGTCATCGGCGGCATTTCCCAGAACGCCACCCTCCCCATCAGCAACGCGGCCGCAGGCATCAAGCCCGACTGGAACGCCGCGGTCAACCGGGCGTCTGGCGGCGGCGGCCTCCAGAACGGCTTCCGCGGCATCGCCTACCGCGACAACTCCGCGTCGAGGCTCACCTACGGTGGCTACGGCGTCAACGCCAAGGACTGCCCGGTCCGGTTCGTCGGCATGCACCACTACGACTCCCCCGTCCCTCAGAGCAACATCCGCTACACCGACAACTACACCCCGCCGTCGGCCAACGCCTCGAAGTACTTCAACTCCGGAACCGCCGGCACCCAGAACCCCTGGCTCCGCTTCTCCGAGAGCTCCCCCGTGCCCGAGACCGACGCCATCGAGGACGGCCGGTGGGCCAGCCAGAGCCGACTCGAGACCTTCACCTTCGAGACCTCGACCGCGGTTAAGCTCACCAGCGCCACCGAGGGCTTCAAGCACGCCTACTGCGGCGTGCGCATGCCCGGGGCAGATTCGCTCCGTCAGGAAGTGGTGCTGATGCTGCAGCCCGCTGGCGGCGGCGAATGGCAGAAGTACGCCAGCGCCACCATCAGCGGCTACGGCTTCAAGACGAGCGAGTTCCTCATCCACACCACCGGCTCCTGGAACTCCCGCATCACCACCGGCTCCGACAACGTCGAGCTCGTCGTCTCCAGCGTCGAGCAGACCTGCTGGGAGGCCCCGGACCACGAGGACCTCCTGTACGGCGACGACGAGTTCGTCTACACCCAGGGCATCGTCTCCACCAACGAGACCGCCCACCAGCAGGAGCTCCTCCTCCAGCCGAGCCGCGGCGAGCCGAAGAAGGCGATGAGCATGCGCGCGCCGATCCTGCACGGCCTCGGCAAGGTGTCCTTCTCCTACACCGGCGTCGACGCCAACGCCGAGATCTGGGTGCAGATGGCCACCAACGACGTCGAGAGCTACATCACCGAGCTCAACACCACCGTCAAGGAGGGGCCGGAATACTGGATCACCATCGGCAAGTACGCCGCCACCTACAAGCCCGGCATCGACGGCCTGCTGGTCACCGGCTCCGGCAAGACCGGCTCGATCACCCACTACCTTGGTCTCCACGACCGCACCGACCGCCCGCTGCGCGGGCTCTTCCGCATCCTAGTGCCCACCAACGTCGTCGCCGCCGCCCGCGAGGCCGCCTACCTCTCCGACAACGTCAACTACGGCAACATCACCATCCGCAGCATGACCGTCACCGACGAGCCCGCCCTCTCCGAACGCTGCTGGCGCGGCTGGAACCTCCGCACCGTCGGCGACTCCACCGACTCCGAGTCGCGCATGTACCTCTCCGACACCACCATCCCGAACGAGACCGGCAGCGGCCTCGTGGGCGCGCTCAACAACACCGTCGCCGCGGACACCATCGACGACGACCCCGAGCGCGCCATGGCCGACTACCCCACCGTCTACTCGCCCACCTTCCAGGTGCCGAAGGGGCGCAAGAGCGGCATCGGATCCGTCGACTTCCGCGCCCGCCTCTACTCCACCTCCTCCGCCACCTTGCCCAAGGGCGGCAAGATCTGGCTCTACGGCTCCACCAGCTCGGTCGACGGCCCCTGGACGCTCCTCGGCGAGTACGTCGTCGACAGCCCCGTCATGAAGACCTTCACCTGGTCGACCGGCAAGGAGAACTACCTCGCCGCCAAGTTCGCCATCTCCGACCCTTCGGCCAAGACCGTCACCCCCGCCTACGAGCGCATCATCCTCGACGAGATCACCATCCGCGAGAAGGTGCAGCCCTCCGTCGGCTTCCTCTACGCGCGCCCGTTCCGCAACTACCTCTTCGACCCGGTCGAGGTAGCCGACATCCTCTCGCCCTCCGAGCAGCCGCTCGTCGGCGAGAGCTGGGGCGTCCAGACCAAGGTCGTGCTGCGCCAGCTGGCGGACGAGATCGACCTCTCCAAGGGCTTCCGCGTCTCGCTCTCCTACTACGACGGCGACAAGTGGGGCTACCCGCAGTGGCGCGGCGAACCCGATGCCGTCACCGGCGTCGATCTCGTCCCCGTCGGCGACCCCACCAACCTCGTCTTCCGCTCCGTCGGCACCAGCGAGCGGACGCTCGTCCCGCCCGCCGAGCACGGCGGCGTGGTGCAGTACCAGCTCGCCGTGCGCTACTACGACCGCGGCGGCATCCCCTACGACCAGATCCTCGAGACCTACTCCGACTGGACGCAGCCGCCATGGTACTACCCCGTCGACAAGAACGTCGACGCCGGCGGCGACACCAACCCGGAGTTCTTCTCGCCCTACACCATCCTCGACGCCGTCAGCCCCGGCCGCGCCTGGATCAACGAAATCAACTTCAACGACGGCGAGCCGGACATCAACGGCGGCGTCCGCCCGGAGGACAACCAGTTCATCGAGCTCTGCATTCCGAGCGGCATCGACATGAGCGGCTGGAAGCTCCGCCTCACCGACATGAACCCGGACAGCGAGCCGTGGGTGATGGCCAAGCTCGGCGACAACGGCCTGCCCGCCTCTAAGATCTCGCACTACGCAACCAACAGCTTCGAGTTCTACGTGCTCGAGAGCCCGCGCACCGAACTCGCCGGCGGCATCAACCGCCGCGACCCCGCCCTCCCGGAAGCCGACGGCACCTGGAACCGCGACGGTCCCCGCGGCACCGCCCAGGGCGGCACGCTCGTCAACTCCTACCCCTACCAGCTCGAGCTTGTCCGCCCCAACGGCATCGTCGAGCACCAGATCGTCTTCGAGGGCACCAACACCGTCGCCGACCGCGTCTACGGCTACGCGTACTCCGCCACCAACCTCGCCAGCGTGCTCTCCGAAAACGAAAAGCCGCCGTCCACCAAGCGCATGGTCATCTGCCGGGAGGTTGAGCGCGCCGTCGCCGACCCCGACGCCTTCGGCTCCTCTGGCGTCGTCCGCGGCGACGTCTCCGGCAACCCCGCGCCCGGCGACAAGGAGACCTGGGATCCCGGTCTCCGGTTCACCCCGGGCTGGCTCAACGAAGGCCAGATCATCCCCGCCGGCTGGTTCCTCGCCCCGAACGGCACCAACTGCTGGGTCTACTTCGTCAACAGCGGCGCCCACATCGTCCAGTCGGTCGGCACCAACACCGCCCCCTACATGGTCGTGGTGGTGCCCAGGGACACCACCACCAACGTCGTCTACACGATCGCCAAGTGGTACGCAATGAACCTCGAGGAGAACGGCGTGCCCGTCGCCGAGGGCCTGCGCGGCTCCATCACCCACCCGGTCACGCCCACCTCCACCACGTACCGCGTCGTCGCCAGCGAAATCCGCAACCCGCTGCTCGACCCGCTGCTCGCCGACGGGTTCGGCCAGGAGGGCAACCCCTACGCCGACTCGATCGTCAACTGGCTTACCAAGTACTGGCCCGGCAGCGACGCCGAGGACTTCCGCGCCGCGCGCTTCCAGGGCATCAACAACACCTCCACCAACCTCCCGCTCTCGCTCACCGAGATGTACTGGCTCGACATTCCGCCGGTGCCGGAAAGCCCCCTTGAGCGGGAAAGCCCCGACCACGGCAGCAACTGGTGGCTCCGCGCCGGCATTACCAAGAGTCCCACCATGCACATGATCTACCGCACCCGCGGCGGCCGCGAGGTCTGCTTTACCAACCACGTGGTCGACATGCAGATGTACATCACCAACACCGTCACCGGCATCGTCCACGCGCCGCAGCGCCTTCGCGGCCTCGACGACGCCCGGAGCGACAACTGGTCCGGCGCCTGGACGAGCGAGACTTTCAAGGTCCGCTCCAAGCTCGACCTTGCCTGGCTCAAGGAGGACGACGACTTCCATCCGTTCCGCTTCTTCATCTTCGACGCCGGCTCCTTCACCGGACCGGACGGCGGCGAGAGCGAGAACGTTCCCGCCATGGGGCCGATCGGACCCTACTCCGCGCGCATCGAGGTGCTCGACCCGCACTCGACGGAGTCGATCGGCGCGAACTACGGCTGGCAGAACTACCCGAACACCAAGGGCTTCTACCTCTGGTCGGTCGACACCGACGCCAACCTCATTGGCGTCGAGACCCTCAAGTACGACGACACCCTCCCCGAGCGCCTCACCACCCCCTAACCCAATTACTGGCCGCTGAATACTGCCCCCCCCGCCCTCATCCCTCTTATTCCTTTTATCTCTTATATCCCTTCCATCCCTTCTTCCCCGCCAACTACCCGAGTTGAATTTTTGTCTGCGATTATGTTATAATACCGCGCAGAGGGCAAACAAGATGATATTTCGCAAAATTATAGGAAGAATCTGCCTCTATTCGTCTACACCCCCTTGCATTCAACACCTTGATATGATATACTTTACGCAAACCTCGACAAAAGACAGATTTCATCAATGATTGCTTAAATGTTGTTGAACACCAAAGAGTGCCTTGCCAAATATGGCTCGTATTACGCCGTCAGACAAATGATAGGCGCCGGGAAGTTGCGCAAGCTTGAATCTGGCATCTATTCCGATACCGCAGACTATGTGTCAGTGGAGCAGATATTGCTGAAGAAGTACCCAGCCGCCGTTTTTACCATTGAAAGCGCGTTTTTCTACCATCGGCTGTCCGATTCCATTCCAGACCGCTACTCCATTGCAACTCCAGCGCGGTCGACGGTCCTGGCCGATCGGCGCGTTAAGCAGTACTTTGTTCCGGTCGGGACGCTCGATGTCGGCAAGATGGAGCTCGACACCGTTGGCGGGAGGGTTGTCGTGTATGATCTCGAACGGATGCTGATTGAGCTTATGCGCTACCGGAACAAGCTTCCATACGACTATTATAAGGAAGTATTGGGCAACTACAGGGTCAACATCGACCGCCTGTATCCGGCCAAGCTTGATGACTATCTATCCGCCTTTCCCAAACGCGATGCCATCTCGCGTTGTCTTGACCAGGAGGTGTTCTGATGCCGTCGTTCGCTGGTCGAATCGCCGCGCTCGAGGCGGTGGGCTATTCCAATGCCGCAGCAATGGCCAAGTTGGCGCACGATGTCGTGCTGAAGGCCGCCGAGTCCTGCGGCCTCCGCGAAAACCTTGCGATCAAGGGCGGCGTTGTCATGAGCAGCGTAACCGGCGATGTCAGACGGGCAACGATGGACATGGACATCGATTTTGTTCGCTATGGTCTTTCGGATGAAAACGTTGATGATTGGATCGGCCGGCTCAATTGTCTTGAGGGCATCACCATATCAAGAATCGGCGAGCTGGTCGAGCTGCGCCAGCAGAACTACCGCGGCAAAAGAGTTTACCTTGCCATAGCAGACAGCGCGGGTGTGACGATTTCGACCAAGATCGACATAGGCGTCAGCGTGCACGAGGACATACCCCAGCGCGAGATGCAGTTCCGCATATCGCTGGACGACAGCTCGGCCACGCTTTTTGCCAACACCGTAGAGCAGATATTCGCCGAGAAGCTGAAGAGCCTTCTTCGGCTCGGCACAAGATCCAACCGCCTAAAAGACATCTTTGACATGTTCTATCTCATTGATAAGGTCGACCGGTCGAATCTTCGGCGTTTTGTTTCCCGGATGGTGTTCGAAGACGACAAAATGCGCGAGCGCAGTTTCGAGGATATCCACGTCAGGGCATCCCGCATCTTCGGGACGGCAGCATACATACAGAGACTTTCGGGGCGCAGGCCGAATTGGCTCCAGGCCGACCCGGCACAGGTGTCCTCTTCCATCTTGGCGTTTCTGGAGTCATTCCGTTAATCCCTAACCCCGGACCTGTCCTTATTACTGGCTGCTGGTCGCTGGCTGCTGAATACTGGCTGCTGTCTGCTGTCCGCTGCCCCCATCCTTATTACTGTCCGCTGTCCGCTGGCTGCTGAATACTGAATACTATTCTTCCCGCCCGTCCCACTCACCCGCACCGAGACCGAGCATCAGCATCCCCACCGAGCCGCGCCTTCGTCCCTTCCGTCCCGTCCGCCGCGCCCCACCACCCCACCACCTAACCATTCTCCCGAGCCCTGCCTGCTTCCATCGGAGTTCCCTCAAGCGGCGAGGCGGGGATGTGATGCGAGTGAGTCGACGGGTGCGTGCCTCCGCCCCGGTCCTGCCTGCCTTCTCCCGGAGCGCAGTCCAAAGGGGGCGAAGCGGCGGGTGTCGCGAGTGAGGAGCGAAGGACTCGTAGCCGTAAGAGTGATCCTATGCGCAACCAGCGATAGGATTCAGGCGGCCAGGGTAAACCAGTCCGGTTGTTCTAAGCGCGGAAGGCGTCACGAGGTCCGCAGCGACGAGACCGAGCGAGCAGCCCGCCGTTTCGCCCCCCAAAAAAATTTTAATTTACCCCCTTGTCACCCGAATGGGTAATATGGTATAATTCCCGCATCTAAACAAACCAGGAGGTAACTATGCTCAAAAAAATGATGGCGTTGCTCGTCGCAATCTCATGTGCATTCGGTGCATGGGCTGATGTGACTGGGCATCTTAGCGGAACCGATTTCTCGCCTCTCAGCGCGGGCTCGTTCGTCACGGGTCTCGACGACAACGGCGAGAGCACGGGCTCCACTTATTGGTTCACCGGCGATCCGTCCGACTTCGAAGGCACGATCGTCACCAATGCGTTGGAGGAGAAGTTCCTCGACTTCGAGTCCAACATCACCAACCCGCTCTACCGCACGATCAGCGGCTGCTGGGGCGCTACCTCTCCTGCGGGGTTCGTGACCAACTCGATCGGCACTGGTTTGTTCATTGACACCCATGTTCAGTTCACGCCCTACCTCGTGAACGAGAACCATCCCGAGCCCACCAAGGTCACCGCCGAAGACAAGCTCATCGTCTGGGTGCGCGAGACCGAGGTTGACGGCGACGCCAACATCACCAACCTCATCGTCACCGCCGGCTACTGGACTGCAGAGCCTGCGGTTGTCGCCAGCAACTACGTGTCCACCCTCTCCTCGGCCGACGTCTCGGCTCTCTGCGCCGGCACGCATCGCCTCACCATCAAGTCCTTCGAGAATATCCTTAGCAGGACCGACCGGTATATAATGGGCTTTGTCGTCTATATCGACCAGACCCCGATCCAGTACATTGGCGATGCCTTTGAAACCGGCTGCACTTACCTCTCCACTCTGGCTTCCACCCCGCGTCGGTACTATGAGCAGGGCGGCTCCCAGAACAAGCTTTTCCCGAGCCTCCTGAACGTTGGCACCGATTCTACCCCGATTGCCGAATACTCCGTCCTCTCCGGCGTCGGCTATGCCGGCATGGGCAAGATCGGCGACGTGATCTTCGACACCTACCAGACCGACTATCCTTCCTTTGCCGCTGACGACCTCTCCTTTGAGGTTGTGCTTGAAGAAGGCGTTGCGGGCTTCAGCTACCTGGGCGAGTCCTACACCACCGGCTGCACCTTCTCCGTTGCGGCTTCCACTCCCTCGGTCACCATCTCTAATGTAACCTACGCCACCGGCTACAAGCACAAAACCGGCACCTGGCACAACAATGTTTCCGTCGACAACCAGGTTGGCGTGGGTGGCGACTACGGCACCTTCATCTTCGCCAACGGCACGACCCTTACGCTCGCTGGCTTCAAGCCTAACTACCTGGTGGTTGTCGGCGGCGTCACCAACGAATTCCAGTCCCTCTATGGCGAAGATGGCGCACTTGCCGCGGCTCTGCTCGGCGGCACGCTCATCCTCAACAGCAATATCGTCATTGACGAAGAAGCCGGCTGCGTCATGATTGATGAGGGCAAGACCCTTGTGCTTGACCTCAATGGATACACTATCCAGGGAACCACCGAATCTTTCGGTACGATTGCCAATCTTGATGGTACGCTTACGGTTATTGATACGTCCCTGGCTCAGACCGGTAAGGTGCTGCCCAGCACAGAAACTGGCATAAGCCTGTATGCTTATAATGGTTCGACGACGCTTAATGCGGGCGAGTATGGGCTCATCCGCTTTATCGAAGACGATTCTGAAGGTGGCTCTCTCACAGCCGTTATAAACGGCGGCACCTATTACGACCCCGACTATAACCCCGACCCCGAGGATCCTGAAGAGGAGCCCGTTACCACGTTCTACCTCCAGACGTATGTCGCGGATGGCAAGACCGTTTCCTGGAATAAGGTCGGCGACGACTGGTACGCCACTGTCGGTGGCTCGGTTGTCATCCCCTGCGATGTCACCTTCTCGACCAACAACGTCGTAGTGGCCGAGTGGAGCCAGGTTGTCAACTCCGGCGACGCGCTCACCGCCGCCAAGATCCCGGATGTCTCCGGCCTCACCGGTTCGTGGGATGCTCCGGCTCCGACGGCCGAGTCGGTCATCAGCAGCGACACGAACTTCAACTTCACGGTTGCGGCTCCGGTCGTCACCTACGCGGTCACCTTCTCGACCAACACTGTTGTGGTCGCCGAGTGGACCACGAACATCGTTGCCGGCGCTGCGCTTGGCGACGCGATTCCGGATGTCTCCGGCCTCACTGGCGCGTGGGATGTCACCCCGACCGCCGAGACGGTCATCAACGAGGCGACGAACTTCAACTTCACGATCTCCTACAGGCTGACCTACGCGTCCGATCATGGCGCTGTGCCGGACGGTGTTGTCTACACTGCCAGCACGCCTGACTTCGCGCTCGCGGCGGCTCCTGATCCGGGCGTCGTCGGCATTGCCTTCGCTGGCTGGGTCATCGGCACGGTCACCAACGAGGCTGGCGCCACCTACGTGGTTGCTGACCACCTCGAGAACACCACCGCCACCGCGGCCTGGGTTGCGCTTGCGCCGCCGGCCTACTTCCCGCAGTCCGACATCGATCCGTCGTCCCCGTACGCCGGTCGTGACGGCACCCCGGCGAAGCCGTTCGTGATCCGCAACCTCGCCGACCTCGAGGCCTTCAAGACCTACGTCGAAGACGGCACGTTCGCCTCCTCGTCGTTCGAGGTCGTCAGCAACATCACTGGCGTCACCGACTGGGTTGGTGTCGGCACCGACAGCACGATGTTCTCCGGCACGCTCAACGGCGGTGGAAAGACGATCGACGTCACCTTCGCTGCGGGCACGAAGTACAACGGCCTGTTCCGCTTCGTCAACAATGCCACGATCTCCAACCTCACGGTCAACGTGACGGCGGGCGCGGTCTCCGGCTCGACTGGCGGCGCGGCATTTGTCGGCAAGGCGTACGGTTCCTGCACGTTCGCGGAGCTCAAGGCTACCGGCTCGCTCGGTACCTCGGTGACTCCGATCACGCACAATGCTGCTTCCATGGTTGTCTCTCTCAACGGCAACGGTGGCGCGTTTAACTTCAACAACTGCACGAACGAGATGGCCATCTACGCCAACTACACTAAGGTTGGTGGTCTGGTCGCGTTCAGGGAAGGTTCGAATAATTCGGAAATCAACTTCAACAATTGCGTGAATTCGGCCAGCATTAACAATATCAGCGATAACGCGGCGGAATGCAGCGGCACCGGCGGCCTGATGGGCTGGACTGGCTACGCCAATCCGTCTAAGATTACCGTCAACGGGTGCGCGAGCATCGGTTCGGTCACTGCGGCCAACGGCACTGCCAGCAGCATTGTCGGCTACAAGAGCGCCTCTCCTGTTCTGACCGGTGTCAACACCGTGCTGGCTTCGCTCAAGCCGTCCGGCACGAGCACGATTGGCGGCTGCGACTGGGCCACGGTCGATGGCGATATCGCCACCTTCGTGACTCCGGTTGCGTCGGTTGACAGCGTGGTCGCCTACAAGGTGATGCAGGCCAACTCGTCGCCGAACTTCACGCTCGCCGACCCGGATGCTGCGCTCACGATCGACAGCTCGCTCGCGGCCTACTCGGGCACGGTCTCGGTCGCTTCGGCGCTCGCCGAGGACTATGACCTCCGCCAGACGGCCATTCTGAACGGCACGATCTACTCGCTCGAGTCGAAGACCCCGGCCGATCCGTGGGCGCCTGCGGAGCAGACCGACGAGGCTGCCTCCAACAAGGTCGTCGAGATCTTCGGCGAAGGCTCGGATGTCGCCAACCACATCACCACCCTCGCCGAGTACGGCAATCTCGTGGCCTACATCACGAACGTGACGAGCGAGGCCACGGTGCCGAGCGACCTCACGGGTGCCCAGAAGGCCTGGATGTGGAAGTCCTTCATCCTCGGAGCCAACCCGCTCTTCGACACGGATGTCGCGGTCGAGATCACCTCGCTCACGGCCAACTCCGAGGCGGGCAAGTGGGACTTCACTGTCAAGGTGACCGAGGGCGAGTCCACCGACGCCTACAACGTCGCTGCGGACAAGGTTGCGGCACTCGTCAAGATCCGCACCTCGCTCACCACCGGCACCTGGGTCACGCCGACCGCGGGCAACATCGAGGCAATCAAGCTCCTGGGCGGCAACCTGATCAAGGTTACGGTCAACTTCGGTGACGGCGCCTCGGGCTTCATGAAGGTCTCCGAGTAAGCCAACTGCAAATAGGTGGCGCTCGCGCCACCCCAAACCAAGGGCCGGTCTCCGGCCCTTTGGTTTTTTTATCACTGGCCGCTGTCTGCCGGCCGCTGGCCGCTGTCTACTGCCACTCCATGTTTTTTTGAAACTCCGATGGTTGTTGGCTTCCGCGGCAGATTTTCTCGCGCAAAGTTCGCAAAGTCCGCGAAGTTTGAAACTCCGATGGTTGGGGGCTCCCGCGGCAGGTTTTCTCGCGCAAAGTTCACAAAGTCCGCGAAGTTTGAAACTCCGATGGTTGGGGTTCTCGCTACCGCTCCACTGCTCCGCATCCGACAACCACAATACAGTACCTCGGCAGATTTGT